>MWAX01000076.1 GCA_002068775.1 Actinobacteria bacterium ADurb.Bin346
TGCCCTGGTTTTGCTGTCCCATCATCTTTATCTTTGTAAGGTATCTGTAAGTAGTGTAACCGCCGGCTGAGGCATAGTGGACATTATTTGTGGCGACAACTGGTATTTTCATTTTTCCGGCAAATGATAAAAGCGTTTCTGAAGCGGTATTAAGGCTTTTTGAAAGTCCTGCCAGCCTGTATCTCTGTATTTCTATATAAAAATCACTGCCAAATAATTCAAGCATCATTCTTGAAAGTTTCTCCGCCCCCTGTGTATCTTTTTTTGTAAGAAGCAACGGCAAACCTCCATGACGGCATCCGCTCAGGCATATAAGGCCCTCACAGTGATTTTTAATTTCATTTATTCCAATGCATGGTATAAAATTTGTGTCTTTTGTCCTGTTTATGGTATGTGAAATACTTACAAGGCGGCACAGGTTTGCATAGCCTTTTTTATTTTTTGCCAGCAGCACAATGTGTGAAGGCATCTCTGCGCCAAAATAACTCCCGGAAAGTAAAAGGCACAACTCGCAGCCTATCACCGGCTTGATGCCTGCTGATTTTGCCTGTCTGTAAAATTCCACAGCCCCGCTCATAACATATTTATCAGTCAATGCAAGCGACTTCATTCCAAGCACGGTGCATGTCTGCAGGAGATCCGGTATCCTGGCAGAGGACTCAAGAATGCTGAACTGGCTATGAACATGCAGATGGGCAAACATATTATTATAAATAAAAATATTATAAGCGAACATATGTTCGACTATAATATTGTATATCATTGTTTTTTATTTGTACAGCAAAAATAAAATAAACGGCGGCAAATAAATTAAAAAAATACCAGCAGCGGTAGAATACCCCTGTTATTTTTTACCGGTTAAGCGGTATTTTAAAAATGAAGGTATTTATATTTTCCTTTGAGTCAAAATCAAGGTCTGCTCCAAGTATGCCGGCGATTCTTCTTGAGATGGCAAGCCCCAGCCCGAACCCCTTGATATTCTTGAATTCATATTTTTTTGACCTGTAAAACATATTGTATATTTTATCCCTCTCATCTTCTGTTATATTCAGCCCGCTGTTTGAAACTGAGATTATAACTGATTCATCGTCTGAAATACTGTTAATTATTATTTCAGATTCTGTGTTTGAATATTTTATTGCATTATTTATAAGATTGGAGATGACTGTTTGTATAAGATATTTATCACTAAAAAGTTTTGTTTCCGGCATTATGGCAAAAGTCTTTTTTATCTTAAGCCTGTTTCTGCCAAGTTCAGGCTCATATAGCTTCAGGAGGTCATTTATCATTTTTTCAAAGTTTACTTCTTCTTTTGAAATCTCGATTATCCGGTTTTCAATCTTTGAAAGCATCAGCAGACTTTCAGTTATGTTCTCAAGATCTTTTGATTTGTTTTTTATTATGTCCAGCGCCTCATTTATCTCTTCTTCAGTAGAATACACACCTTCAGTTATTCCCACTGCATAACCGTTTATTGAAGTTATCATATTTTTTATTTCATGTGAAAGCATATAAGTAAAATCCTTGAGGGACTCCTGGCTTCTTTGTATTTTGTTTTTCATTATATTTACATTTCTTGCCAGAATGCCTATTTCATCTTTACCCATTGCCCTGATATTTTCACTATAATCACCATTTGATATCCTGCCTACTGACCGGTTAAGCCTCATTATGGGAGTTGAAATGTTTTTACCGAGAACAAGACCTGTGATTATTGAAATAAGTCCGGCAAGCACAAAGATAAGAAGCATCTCGATGGTATACCTGACTGGCGGCAGCGCAAGCTCTGTCTGTTTTTTAAGAAAAATAGAAAGATAATTTTTATCTTTTACAGGAAATTCTTTTATTGATATATAATACCTGTTATTTTTAATATCAGCCATTATAAGCTTACCGGATTCCTGCCTGCCGGAAATAGTCAGAAGATCCGTTACATTTAAAAAGCTTTTAATCTCTTTGCTTGAAAGCAGAAGGTTTTTAAAATCTTCATTTTCAAGGTTTAAAGAATTAATCAGTATGTTCATATCAGTGTCTGCAATTATTATTTCCACTCCTGCAATATCTTCAAATCTCTTCAGATAGTCAGAGCCGGTGAGGAAGTCGATTGCCTTTTGGGGCTCGCTGTAAGTACTGCTGATATATTCTGTAAGCTTGTTATTTTGCTCTGCAAGGTTAAAAAGACGAACATTGCGGTTGTTAACAAGAAAAAGTTGAGTAAAAGAAAAAGCAGTAATAAAAATTACAAAAAATAATGTCAGGGCTACAGTGACAGTTATTTTTTCCTGTATTTTCATTTGCTCTCCATTTTGTGGTTTAAAGCCTCATCATAATTGAGCTTGTATCCAACAGACCACACAGTCTTTATAAGGTTTCCTCTCAGATCACCGATTTTTTTTCTGAGCTCTTTGACATGAACATCTATTGTCCTTGATTCTCCAATAAAATCGTACCCCCATATTTTTTCAAGCAGTTTTTCACGGCTCAAAACAATGTTTTTATTCTCAATGAAATAAAGCAGCATATTGTATTCCTTGTTGGTCAGCCTGACCTCTTCACCATCTACACGGACCATCCTTGAAGAAGGATTTATTTCAACTTTCTTTATTATTTCTAAGTCCTCCTGTCTTTTTTTAATTATTGCAGGTATGGATAGTTTTATTTCCTGGTGGAATATTTTTTCCGGCAGTTTGATCTCAAGCGGTGCTATCCTGTATGAAACAGTGATTGTCTCTTCAGGCAGGATAGGGAGCGCGGCGGCAGGCTTTCTTGTCATGATGCCTGATATCGGGCCGCGGCGCATTATTGCTTTTATCCTTGCAACCAGTTCTTTGGGGTTGAAAGGTTTGGTCATATAATCGTCTGCACCCAGCTCCAGCCCTGTAATTTTATCAGTATCTTCACTTTTTGCGGTCAGCATTATAATAGGTATGTCTGAAAACATCCTGACCTGTCTGCAAAGCTCTGTTCCGCTTATATCCGGCAGCATGAGGTCAAGTACGACAAGCTGAAATGAGCCGGGGTCAGAAGATAACATCTTTAATGCAATACTTCCATTTTTAGCAGTTTCAACAATATAGTTTTCTTTCTGCAGGAAGTCTTTTATCAGCTTCCTTATGGCTTCATCATCATCAATTACAAGGATTTTTTCCATACCTGCCTGCCCCGCACCTGGCTGCAACACACTGCCTTTCACACGCCGCCTTCCACTCATATTTGCCTGCCATGCACTGCCTTTCACATCATACTTGTCTATCACATACTGCCTGCAACGCACTTGCCTGCCTGAGTTTAATAATCAACTGCCGGCTATTCCAGGTCAGCATTTGAAATAATTTAAACCAGTATAACTTCTATTTCCATCTCCTGCAGTTTTTCTGTGAATCCTTTGTCGGCTTCCATGTCGCTTATAAAAGTATTTATCTTCTTTACAGGTGCAACAAAATTAATTGAAATATGGCCTATTTTTGAGTAGTCACACAAAGCGACTACATGCTTTGCGCAATTTATTATGTATCTTTTTGTCTGTGCCTCAATAAAGTCAACTGCTGTAATCCCTTTTTCCAGATCAATGCCGCTTATTCCGATAAAAGCTGTATCTGCAAATATATTCCTGAATGCATTATCTGCAATTGGTCCGACAAGCGAGAGAGTATCACTGTTAAGGACCCCTCCGCTCAGTATTATCTTATAATCCGGATTTGTTTTCCCTAGAAGAGCTGCTATCTCACAGCTGTTGGTAATAATTGTAAGGTTTTTCCTGCTTGTTATATTTAAAGCCAGCTGGTATCCGGTGGTGCCAGCTTCTATTAATATGACCTCATCATCGCCTATAAGAGAATAAGCTGCAAGAGCGATTCTTTTTTTCTCATCAATGTTTTTTTCTTTCTGAATATCAAATTTCATCTCATGTCCAACTGAGACTATATTGATAGCCCCACCGTGAGTCCTTCGCACAAGGCCTTTTGATGCAAGTCTGTTAAGATCTCTCCTTATTGTGGTCTCGGAAACTTTTAGAGCCCTGGCTGTATCAATAGCTGATATACTGCCTGCCCTGTTTATAAAATTAAGGATATATTCCCTTCGCTCTTCTCCGAGCATCTTATTAGTAATCATTGTCTTTTATTAATCTGGTTTTAAAGACTGAATTTTCTGGCAGCTTCTTCGGGGCTGGTTTCTTCATTCATGACTTCATTCAGTGCAGAAATAAGATTTTTAGGGTCTGAAGCCATGAAAATGTTCCTGCCAAAAATTATTCCCCTTGCGCCTGCCTTAACTGTATTTTGTGCTTTAGTGAGCACTTCAATATCGGTGTTTAATTTTTCTGCGCCGATTGAGAAGACGGGCACTGGAGTATTTGCCACCACCTCATGAAATTTATTTGTAAAAAATACCTTAACAAGGTCTGCCCCAAGCTCTGCCATGACTCTTGAAACCCTTTTGACTTTTTCGTGGAGCGCATCAGCAGAGATTTCGGCATGCTCAACAACATAGCATTCACCTATAAGCGGTATTCCCAAATTTTCTTTCTGGCGCACAACTTCTGAGAATATGCCCACATTAATTGTCTCCATTTCTTCGTCATTGTTTTCAAGAAACAGGGAGCATATAACCAGCTCTCCACCATCCTGAACCGCATCTTCAACTGCTGTGGCTACCTCTGTAAAGCCCTTCCTGTATTCGAGAGGGTAATAAAAAGCGCTTGACCAGTTTATTCTTATAACCGGCATCGGCGAGTTTTTAAGTGCAAAAAGATCCCAGTTCCGCCTGAGTGAAAACCTTGAAAGAAGAAGGGCGTCGGTGCCCATGCATTTTTCTATGGCTTCTCTTGAGCTTTCAATCCCGGGCTGATCGCCGTACTCAAGGACATGGTCGATTGCAGAAATAACAAGATTCTTTTTTTGCCCGAAAAGTCTTTTGATCCTAAGGTCTATCCCTGACATTTTGAGTACCTCCGCTTAAAAATTATTTTTTAAAATTATTTTTTTAACAGTAAAAGAAAAGTTTTAAATATTCTTTTTTTAAACATTCTTTTTTTTATTTTTTATATAACACGCATTATTTATGATAAAAAATAAAAAAAACAAACAAATTCACATAAATTAAAATATGCAAAAACATACAAATTCAGTCAATTAATGAATGTAATTGTATAATATAGTGTAATTTTCTGCAAGATATAAAAACTTTATATTGCTTTTATATTTTTATTGTGTTAATAAGTTAAAAACTTTTTTGGCTTGGAGCTGGCATGCTTTTTTGTATGTGAGCAGGCTGAAATATTTATCATTTAAAACTGGAGATGCAATATGCTGAAAAAGTATAATATAGCGGTAAATATAGCATTCTGGATAATAGTTGCAGGAATAGTTGCTGTTTTCGCATTATCGCTTTTCGTACCGGGCCTGAAACTTAACTCTTATCTATTTGGCACACATAAAGAAGTCATTGTTGAAAAAGAGCCACTGGTGATAACAGAATATAAAGAGATTGAAAAGAAGATAGAATGGTATTATTTCGTTGCAACAGGTTACAGCAGTAATGATTCCGGTCAGGGTACAGGAGCGCTCACTGCAACCGGAAAAGCTGTCAAAGAGGGTATAATTGCAGTGGATCCGGAAATGATTCCCTATGGAACCGTGATTGAAATAAAGGATGTCGGTGTTTTTACAGCTGAAGATTGCGGCTCTAAAATCAAGGGCAACAGGCTCGATATTTATTTTGATTCCCTGAAAGATGCTGAAGAATTTGGCAGGCAGGGAGTCTGGATAAGGTTTGTAAACGGGTCTTTCGATGCCGAAAATATGGAAGTAGCACTTGCAGCAAAAAAATAAGGCACAGGAAATAATTAAAAGGGAATATTTCTGGAGATCTTATCAAGGATTGCATAGAAATCTCTGGCTTCATTTTTATTTATTTTATTTATAGCAAATGTTTCATTTTTGTTTTCTATTATAAGCGTTGATTTGAACAAGCCCTCGATTAACCGGACAGAGACTATATAGGGGTATGTGGCTATAAAAATCTTGTCTCTTGAAAGATTTGACCTGTAATAAAAAAACAGTTTTTTGTCAGTAAGAAGCAGACTGCCTTCAATAATATTGCCTAAAACTCCTCTGGTCTTAAAAACTATTTTCTC
>MWAX01000077.1 GCA_002068775.1 Actinobacteria bacterium ADurb.Bin346
CTCTATGCATCCATGGAACCTGCCTGATGGTAAATATTATACCTGCAAGTTTTGCCCCTCCGATTATCCAAAACATGTCAAAGCCCCTGAGAGCGTCTATAGAAATAAGCCTCTGAGGTTTTTGGGTCGCAAAATTTTTTTGTAATTCATTCATAAAAAGATATTATAATTTCCTGCACCAAAAAGATAAACAGGCAAGCAATTTATTTTTATTTATTGCTCTCTTTATCTGCTGCTCCGCAGTTAAATTGATAAAGAGCAATCTGGCTATGCTTTCGAGAGAATAAATGCTGTCAAAAATCCCAGGATGGTCAGCAGCCCGATAAGATATCCTCCTGTTTCATAAGCTTCAGGTATCATGCTGTCTGCAAGCATTGCAAGTATTGCGCCTGAAGCAAAAGCTTCGATTATTCCAAGTGTATTGGCTGCAAGCTTGTCCATAAATAAATAACTCATTATTGCGGTCGCTGCGACAACAATGCTTACAATTCCCCACATGAAGTATATCTGCTTTTTGGACATCCCTTCTTTTTCAAGGTCATCAACTGAAGAAATGCTTTCAGGAAGATTCGATAAGAAAATTGCAGATACCATTAGTATCCCGATACCGTTCTTTGAAAGCAATGCTATGCCAAGAGCTATTGATTCTGGTATTCCGTCAAGCATGGCTCCAAAGAAAATCGCTTTCCCGTTTGTCTCTCTTGTTTTCCTGTTTCTCTTGCTTCTCTTATAATTTCTTCCGCCAAATCTGTGTATTATGAAGTCACCAAGTATGAAGACCCCGCCCCCTGCAAGAAATCCGAGTATTACTGCATCAAATCCGCCATGCTTGAATGCCTCCTCCATCAGGCCAAAAGTCAGGGCGCATATCAGCACCCCCGAGCCAAAAGCCATAATGGCGGCAATTACCTTTTGTGAGATTTTTAAGGAAGTCCCTAAAATTACGCCTATCATAAGTGATAGACCAGTTGAAAGAGCAAAAAGTATGACTTTTAGCATTTTATCCTCTTTCAGAAAATTCTTTTGTCGCAATTGAAATTTCTCTTAAATTCTCAATCGGTGTGAAAAGCGGCACTGCACACTCCGGGCCTATTATATCAAGCCCGCATTCAATAGCGTTTTTGACTTCCCTTCTCACGTCTTCGGGCTTTTTAAAAAGAAGCGTGGATGGATTATTTATATTACCAATCAGCGAGATCCTGCCTCCGGCTATTTCCACCGCTCTGCAGGCATCTACTTTTGATTCAAAATGAAAAGAGTCAAAACCGGTCCGGCAGATGTATTCTATTCTGTCAGAAGTGTCCCCGCAGATATGCAGTATGACCGGCGCTTTTATCCTTTCTTTTATTGCTGAATGAACCGGTATTAAAAAATCCCTGTACGATTCAGGACTGCAAAGATCTCTGGTTGCGTGGTCTGCAACTGTTATCACATCCGCGCCGGCATCGACCTGCGCATTGGCAAATTTTACTGTGACTTCCATAAGTCGTCCAAGTATGCTGTGCACCTGTCCGGGATCAAGGACAGTTTTAATAAGAAATTCTTCAACGCCAAAAAAGTGGTAGCTTAAAGTCCAGGGACCAAATACTTTACCTATAATGGCTACATCAGGATAACTGTTTTTTAACTTAGTGATGCATTCAAGCACAGCTTTTACAGCATGATTGGACATAAAATCAGGAATATTTATATCACTGTAGTTTTTCCATAGCCTTTCTGTGATCCTTGGCATTGTATCGGATTTGCCCCAGTCCACTTTGCAGCCTATGGCATATGATTCTATAACCACTGAAAAGACAGGCATTATGCCGTCATAATCAAGGAGTTCATAACTTGCCCTGGAAAGCTCGTACATTTTAAGCGGGTCATAATGTGCTTCCGGGAAAAATGCTCCCATCGTCTCCATCTGTCCAACAGTTGCAGATGAGACAGGGTTGCAAACACCACACCCGGGGGCAGGTTTTTTGCAAATCTTGTTAATAATCAACTGTTTTGGCTTCATTTCAAATATCAGATTTATATGCTGAATAATATATACACAACACCTATATATTACATCAGATAAGAACAATTTGCCTGTATTTTGTATTGGCTGTCAGCTTGCTTTTTTTGAAGGCTTTTTTCTGACTATAATGATTATCAGAAGAACAGCAAAAAAAGCAATGAATATGCCAAGCGCATAAAGGTAAAGCATAGGATTATTTGTCTTATAACCATTTACTGCGATACCAAGGACAAAAAACAGGGGTATGCCAAGCGGGAGCGCTACGCCGCTTCCAAGCACCGGATCTTCTGCTGCATTTGATTTTGCTTCAGGATCTATTTCCCTCAGCAGTGCAATGCCGGTTGATATGGTACCCGTCCATGTGCCGTACAGCACGGCAATATGTTCAAGTATGTTGCTCTTATATATCTTTTTGCATATGAATATTGTATATAAAGTTGTAACTATGCCTCCGATTGTTGTAATGATAAGAATAGGTATCCAGTTTTCTTTTAAGATGACTACTGATATTGCTGCAATTGAGGCAACAATCATGTAGTCAAAAGTGGCATCTGATAATCTCTGGAGAAGATAATTATCGGTAAAAGCCACTTTGAGCCAGTTTTTCTTTTTCATGAAATTGAGCACTATTTTTACAAGTATTGCAATAAGCGTAGCTATTACGAAATGAAATCCCCAAAGAAGTTGCGATACAGTCTGGCCATAGCTGCCAAGAGGAGCAAGAAGAGCTGAAAATCCTTTCAGCAGATAAAAAGTTGCAATATAGATACTACCGATCAGGGCAATCTGCACTGTGAATTTATCGACTACTATTTCTTTTGCAGAGTATGGCCTGGCAGCAATATCATAAGCCCCGGCTGCAGCTTCTGCTGCCAGACCTGCAGCTTTGCTTTCGACAAAATTTTCTTCAGCACTTTCATTGCGCTTCTCTCCTGCAAGCCCCAGTTTTTCCTTTCTCCGGACCAGATAATTTAAAATCGGGATACCCGGGATAATTGACCATACAATACCTATCATTGCAATTGAAAGCCCGATGTTGCCGCCATTTTTAAATCCAACTGCTTCCCAGCTGTAGCCTATAGAGTATGCTTCTCCAGCACCCTGTCCAAAACCAAGGGGGAGCAGCAGGCCGAACCCCGGAAACAAATCAGGGAATATAGTGTAAACAAGCGTAAGCGAGATTACAAAACCCAGGATTGCCTGCATCAGATATGCCGAAATAATGCCAAGACCGGTTTTGAAAACATTTGATTTTTCATCACCCTGCATCCTCTGCCTGTCTTTTAATGCAAGCGCCACAAAACCTATTGCCATTAGATGGTATATCAGAACGCCCATCGAGTCCGCATCAAACTTAAAAACATTGAGAACTTCCGGACCCAGTATTAAACCAATGAATCCCCCGATTATTGCAGTGGGTATGAGATATCTCTGCAAAAACTTAAAACGGCTTTTAATAATTATAGCTACAAGCAGAAGGATGGATAAGAAAATAAAATTTTTGACATACTCCCAGAAAAGTTCAATCATTTAGCTTTCCTTTCCCATAAGAAGTTATATAAAAAGAAGCCTGTGCTTGCGCATTGGTCTTTTAGACGAGACGCGGTTATAAATAGTTTTAAAAGCATATAAGTTTATTAAACATGATATCATGCATTATAAGCATGATATCTTGTATTAAATATTTTAAATTAAATACCTTAACACCGACAGGGCTTGTCCGATAAAGATTTTTTATATAAACTTTAATAAATATTTGCAAACTTAAATAAAATTTATCCCTTTATTTACAGGAGAAAAATGGAACATATAATACCTTATGGAAAAAATATAATAAAAATAAATGTACCTGAAAAAAACTTAATAAATTTTACCATTAAAAGCCGCCAGAACACGATATTAAAAAATGAGGAGGAATTAATAAAAGCTGCGCTGGACAATCCTGTTGCCTCCGGAAAATTATCTCTGCTTGCCTCCGGTAAAAAAGATGCATGCATACTTGTTTCTGATATTACAAGGCCCTGCCCTTCATATAAATTCCTGCCGTTTCTGCTGAAGGAACTTGAGACAGCAGGAGTTAAGGATATTAAAATTGTTTTCGGGCTCAGCATACATAGAAAGCACACAAGGCAGGAGCAGGAAAGACTCGTGGGCGACATTGCTGCAGACAAATGCACGCTGATTGATTCAGACCAGTGCAGGTGCAGGTTCATCGGTACAACTGATTGGGGAACTCCTGTAGAAGTGTTTGAAGAAGTTCTTGATTCAAGCTTCGTGATTGCTACAGGCAATATAGAGTACCATTACTTTGCAGGATATTCCGGCGGCTCAAAAGCTCTCATGCCAGGCGTATGCTCATATAATTCTGTTTGCGCAAATCACTCAATGATGCTTGAGGAAATGGCACGCTCGGGCGAATACAGCTCTAATCCTGTAAGGTTGGATATAGAGCAGGCTGGAGCCATGGCAGGCATAGATTTTATCTTCAATGTAATACTTGACGACAGCAAAAAAATAATAGGGGCAGTATCCGGAAAAAACAATGAGGCATTCCTCGAAGGAATAAGATTATACGATTCAATATATGAAATGAGCTGCAATGAAAAAGCTGATATAGTATTGACTTCTGCCGGAGGCTACCCAAAAGACATAAATCTTTATCAGGCGCAAAAAGCTCTGGAGAATGTAAAAGATATTGTTAAGGATGAAGGCATAATAATACTTGCTGCTGAATGCAGCGAAGGCTTTGGAGAAGATAAGTTTGCGCAGTGGATGCAAAATACTTCAGATTTTGAGGAGATTTATAAGAAAATAAAAGAAAAATTTGTTCTTGGCGGGCATAAGGCTGTGGCTGTAGCAAAACTTTTGACCAGGGTTAAGTGTATTCTGTGTTCCTGCTTTGACGAGCAGGCAACAAATAATATTGGTTTTAAAAAAATAGATGACATCCAGGCTTTTCTGGATGAAAAACTTAAGGAAAATAAAAACCTGCGGATAGCAATTGTCCCCAATGGAAGGTTTATAAAATCATATTGCTAAAACAGGGCAAATTAAGCAAACTTGCAGGAGATTAAAATGGAGTATCAGGAATTCATAAATGGAGAGAGCCAGGATAGTAAATAATACGATTATAATCTGATTATTTCATAATCTGATTATTTCAGATACTCCGGTAACTATATTCTTACTGCTTATAACTAAAAATACTAAGGAATCTATTTCAGCAATGAAGTTATGAATTCAGCTATATCAAGGACCTCTATCTTCTTTCCGCCAGCTGCAAGAATATTTTCTTTTGCTGTCCCGGAGAGAGTTATGATGGTGTCCAAACCAAGCTTTAAAGCGTCTGCATATATTTTTTTACCGAGAGCTTTTCCGTCTGCAAATACAGCGCCATTCTGGTAAAAAGCTGCTTCGCCTGTTGCATAGGCATCTTTTTTGTTCCTGAACATTTCAGTATAACCATTTTTTGCCGCTTTCAGCACTATGGCTCTGGCAGAATCACATCTTGCGTTTTTCTTGCATAAAAATTCCGAGTCAGCAATTGCAACTTTTTTATCATATTCTTTAACAGGCAAATTGAATTCATTTAAAACGAAGTCAGCAAATTCTGAAAAATGCATTATTTTAAAAGATTTTTCCACCTCTATCCCGAATTCTTTGAAATCATTTATAAGGCAATCAAGTACAAGGGGATCTGATGTGACCAGATTCTTTGCTTTGCCTGAGAGCATAGCTTCATAAAATTTTTCTGCTGCAGAGCCTGCTTCTTTTTTGTAACCAAGCAGTTTTAAAGATTTGCCGCAATCCGGTTCATCGCCAATAATGGTAAAATCAGTTTTTGTTTTAATGAAAAAATCTATTGCTGCTTCCGCTATCTCGTGATGCCCGTAGTTTACGCTTTGCCCGGCAATGTACAAGATCTCTGCAGAGTCTTTTTTATAATTTCTGTTCAGAAAAGTGAAAGATTTTTCAGGTTCAAGACCATAGATATTGCCTTTTTCCATAAGGTAGTTTTTAAACTGTTTTATTATCTCGGGCTCAAGCCCCTGGCCGGCAATATCAACCCTTGCTGATTCTATAAGCTGCGGCAGATCAAAATTTCCCTCACACCCTGCAAGGCAGCACCCGCACATAAAACAATTATATAGCGCATTCACATAGTCACTGCATGCAGGCTCGC
>MWAX01000078.1 GCA_002068775.1 Actinobacteria bacterium ADurb.Bin346
CTCTAGCGGTTTCTTCTGCTACGCCAGCTATTTCAAACATTACTCTGCCTGGTTTTACTACTGCTACCCAATATTCTGGTGAACCTTTACCTGAACCCATTCGAGTTTCAGCAGGCTTTTCTGTAATTGGCTTATCTGGGAATATTTTTATCCTCCGCCTTATTTGGAACAACTATGCAGATTGTAAACAATATTAAAACCCTCAATATACCTTCTGAGCTGGTGGAGATAATACCATATGCGATGGCTGTTCTTGTACTGGTATTTTATGGCATAAAAAAAGAAAGAGGAAAATGGGGAAAGAGTAGGTTTCCGATTAAATAAAATACTCTTAAGTTCTTTTGACCATGTCTATTTCTCTCAATATCTGCTTTAAATGAGCTGGGCTTCAGATGAGGCTATACTTGATAAATCCAATCCTGGGTAAAATATAGAGCAAACATTACTTTATGAAACAGGACCCTTTCCTTTATCTCTTAGTCTTGCAAATACGAGGGGAAAAACAATGTCGCTTGCACAGCAGGACAACCAGACTGCAAAAAACAGGAATATAAAAACAACTATATATAAATACTAGCTCATTCTTTTCCCAATGACCATATAATATGAAAAGTTGGAGCCCAGGTGCTCAATAAAATATGATCTGCATAAGAAAACTTTGTAGCCGGCTTAAAACAAGCTATTAAAATCTCTAAAAAGCCAGTGGGTTATGCCCTTTCAGCAAGCATGCATGGATGCATGGATTGAATCCTAAATTATGCTAACATCGGTTATCATTAACAATAATTAGGAGGATAACCGATGGATAAAAATACACCCACCACTAACCCGGCTATTGAAGAAGTGCGAGGAAAACTTGAGAGTTGGCTAAAAGCTGAATAAAACTATCCTATTTTAGTGACCTAATCGCTGACTATTGATAGTATACGAATTGCTTTTGCAGCTCTGAAGAACAACTTTTTAGATTTTAGCATAGAATCAGCAAATTATTTGAAATTTTAGTGTGATTGCTTTTTTTACTTTTAAAAAAAGTGAATCTCCCCCGGTTGAAGTCGAGGGTATCACCTGCCTTCTATAAGTAGAATAAAGCCTATACACCGTCAGGCTCAAGTCCGGCGGTTTAACGACAGGTTAGAAAAACTTGCTACTCTTGCTATAAATATTATAATTATATAAGAAAATAATGTCTTAACTATTACTTATCAATTATGTGATAAATATAATAAAGATTTGCCTTGCTGGCAGCTCCTGCTGGTGTGCTTATATTGCTTACATATATCTGCCGGATGTTTTTTTAAGTAATAAATTAAATTATGATTAACTCAAAACAGAAGATGATATAGACATGAAATGCTACAACTGTGGAAAGGAAATGGCGCCTGATAATAGGTTTTGTGCAAATTGTGGCGCTCCTTACAAAAAATATAAAAAAGAACCTGGAAGAGCTGGTGATATTTTAAGCACTTTATTCGGCGGCATTGTCGCCATTGCTTTGCTTTTCTTGTTTGTGCTTCAGCATTTTGGCCTTTATTCTTTTTCTTTTTATCCTGGCGGGACTGAAGTCTGGCAGTATGAGCGTAAAATAATAACCCCCATAGAGGAGCAGGCAGGAAATGAAGATATCGTCTTAGGCGACCTGGAAAAATATGATGTAGCCGTATATGTTCCTTCACAGACATTTGATAGTGAGACTACTATCATCCTTTCAAACCCAAAGAGAAATCCACAGATAGATACAAAATCTTTTGCCCCTCTGGGCTCCCCTGTTTCACTGGATGCAAGGGGCGGACAAAAACGTTTTAATAAACCTGTCAGGGTAACAATAGCAATTGATTCTCTTGAAAATGTGAGGGATGGTTCTTTTTATATTGCAGATTTCAATGAGCGCAACAAATGGGACTATATAGTCCCTGATGAAATCAATGTAGAAAAAAGAACGGTGTCTTTTACAACATACCATTTAAGCACTTTTGGGGTTGTGAATCTGGGCAGGGAAAAAAATGTTGAAGATTTTGTTAATAGAAAATCCATCGAGCGCTGGGCAAGGGCAAATATCAGAGATGTGACAATTCAGGCAAGAAGCGATGCGGTTACAGAAATTCTGCGTTATTTCAATCTTAACAGCAATAAATCAGCATCAGAACTTGTAAAAAATAAAGTTGCAGAAGAATGTCCGGATAGCGCGCTGTCTTTATACCTGGCAGGTCGGGATTCTGCAGGATTTACGCGCACCGTAGCTGATTCAGTCAGTACAAATATTCCAAAGATACTGACACCGGATGAACTGGAAAGGACGTTAAGAGAAGTCTGCCAGCAATCATGGATCGCTCAGCTTGCCCCTGAAGCGCCGGATTTGTTATCAAAAGGCAACCTGGATAAAGCAACAGTAAAAATCATGAATGGTATATCTGCTGAATTTATAATGCCAAGAGTGGAAAATATCTGGGTGGATCTTGCTGACAGAAAAGCAAATATCTGGAGCAGAGCAGAAGTAGAGAAAGCATACCAGGTATACAGGGAGGGTTCTGACCAGTCCAGACCCCTATGGGGCTATGTTGCAAAAGCCGGAAATTTTGATGAGCTCTGGGATCAGATGAGAGGCGTGAAGGTGGAGATTACAGATGATGCAACAGTTTCTTACTGCAGAATAGCCGGAAAGAATCCGGAGCAACTTACCCTTAAAGAAAAAACCCTTATAACACAAGAGACAAAGCAGGCTTTGAAAAAACAGTTTGATGAGCGCGCCGGCCATGAGACTGATATTGAAATAATTAAAAAAGAAAACACTGCTATGGTTAATTTATTAAATGGAAAAAATCTCCTAAAAATTGGAAGCTCCAATCCGGCTTTCAGCAGTAATGATGACCTTGACACGCTCATGGAGCGCGTGTACAAAACAGTGGACAGGGTCAAAAAAGATACGGGCCGTTTCGAGGTCATATATCAGGTCCGCACCACAGATAATTACAGCGAAGCGAAACTGAAAGAAATGATTTACATGTCAGATATAGCTGATTTGGTCTATATCTTATATGATAAAGGTGAGGGTGCATACATGAAGAAGCTTGCTGACATGCAGCTTTCACCCGAGACAAATGTTGCAGAAGAGACGGAAGAAACAGCAGCAGAAACAATAGCTGAAGAAACTGCTCCAGTTGAAACAACTGCTTCTGAAACTACAGCAGCAGAGACAACAGCCCAGGAAACTGTTGCGTCTGAAACCACTGCGAAGGAACAGCAGAATGTGTCATTAAACGGCAAGTGGGGTTCAAGCGGCTTTGTTTTTGAAATCAATGGTTCCACCGGTGTCTTTAGTACCCTGGCCGGGATGTGGCAGACATTTGCTGATGCGGGCCTGATTAAAATTGGTGACTTAAAGCTTAAAAATATAGTAAAAACCGGTGAAAACCAGTGGAAGTGCCAGGAACTGTACTGGTTCACTTTGGATGACAAGCCTTCTGCTGTCGGGTGGTCAGAAGCAGCAACAATTACAATGAGCAGTGACGGAAAATCTATTATAATAAAAAGCAAGGGTATTCACCCTGACACCGGCAAATCATTTAACAGCGAAAGCACTTATAACCGGCTGTAAGCCTTATATTAAATAACTCTTAAATACCTGCTTATCCGGAATTGTCTCCGGAACTGCAGTTCCGGAATAATTATCCGTGTTTACTTAACAACCTTATTAAAGTACAATTTTTTTAATTATCCTTTATAGTTGCAGTTAAAAAATATAAAAAATTAAGGTTATTTCAGAGTATGAATATTAAAAATTTTTCATATATTATTATTGCGCTGTCTCTTGCAGTTATGATTGCAGTTTGCGGATGCAGCCAGTTTAGCGAAAGCCTTCTTAAACGAATAGAAAAAAATGACAATGCCGGTACAGTGCCGGATAACGAAAGCAGCAGCTCAGCAGGTGAAAGTATTGTAAGTGAGGCAGAAATACAAACCGGCAATTCAAACAGCAGCGCCACTGATGTACCCGCAACAGCATCTTCTTCCGGGGCTAATTCGAATTCACCTGCTGAATCCGTCACCGAAGACAGCAGCCAAAAAAATGATACGGCCAGCATTGAAAGCTCAAAAAAAACCGGTGAAACAGACCCGTCTCTTCAAAGACAGTATTTTAAAAACGGGGTCGAGGCATTCGAAAAGAAAAATTATATTATTGCAGAGTATTATCTGAACAAGGTAAGGGACACATACGCAGTACTTGCTGACCATACACTTTATTACTATGCGAAAAGCCTCCTGCTTCAGAAAAAGTATGAGTCTGCTGAGGAAAATTATTTTAAACTGAAAACTGAATACCCGGATTCAATATTTAAAGAAAAAGCAGCACTGGAATATGCGGACCTTTATTACATCACAGAAAAATATTATTCTGCCGAGAAAAACTACTCTGAATTTATAACTGCTTTTCCGGCTTCTGCTCTGCTGCCGTATGCAAAATACCAGCTCGCCCTGTGCCAGGAAAAAAACGGCAAATACCAGGAAGCATTCAGTAATTATAAATCAGTCTGGTTAAATAATCCTGAAAATGAATACGCAAAAAATGCATTTGATGCAATAGAGTCACTGGTTGAAAAAGGCCTCATCACTGCATTCAAAGCTGCAAATGAAGAGATATATAAAAGGGGAGAGATATTTTTTAATCTTTACTGGTATAAAAATGCAATTGCAGAGTTTAATATAATTCTTGACAGAGCTGTATCAGGAAATGTAAGCCAGTCCATTTATTCCAAAACACTATTTAAAATGGGCATGTCCTATTTTAACCTCAGGGATTATGCAAAATCAAAGGAATACCTTAGCCAGAGCTATAATAAATTTCCTGCAGGGGTGTTTGCTGATGACAGCCTGTACTTTTTAGGCAGAGTTGCAACGAATCTTGATAATGACATCGAAGCGCAGAAACAATATGAGAGTCTGCTTTCAAAGTTTCCGCAAAGCAATTATGCAGACGATGCGCTTTACCGGATTGGGAGGATTTACTTTTTAAAAGATGATTTTGAAACAGCCAAAAAATATTACAGCAGGATTGTCTCAGAATACCCTTCAGATGACCGGGCTCCGGACGCTTTCTGGGAATTGGGCATGATCGAGTATAAGGGCAGGGATTATTCTGCAGCACATGAGACTTTCAAGGGAATGGCTTCAAAATTTAAAGGAACAAAGCTTGGCGAAAAGGGCCTTTTCTGGCAGGCAAAATCAGCAGAAAAGCTTGAGGATTTCAGCACCGCAGTCTCACTGTACCGCGAGATAATAGCTCTTAAAAATTACTCATATTACACCTTTGCTTCCCAGCAGGCACTTGAAAATAGAGGCCTTACGGAAAAAATAGACAGGATAAATACAAAAGCCAACCCTTCAAACCCCTATATAAATGAGCTGCTTCCGGATGTTTATGAAAGCCTCCAGAGCAATACAAATCCGGGAGATATAACTGAAAAAACAGTTTTTTCACACGTGGACAAAGCAAAGGAACTGTTGTCAATTGAATTCTACAGCAGCGCCGATATTGAGATTGAAGCTGCAAGCTCACAGTTTGAAAATAACATGACAGGAATCCTTCAGATCTCCACGCTTTATCTTCAAGCAAAAGATTATATTAATTCACAGAAAATAATTGCAAAATACTATTCAAAACTTCTCTCCGGCTTAAAGGAACCATACCTGGATTATTTTTATTACCTCCTGTACCCTTATGGATTCAGGGATTATATAGATAAATACAGCACCGAATTTGATATAGACCCTCTTTATGTGCTTGCAGTTATAAGGGAAGAGTCGCGTTTTGACCCTGGTGCCGGCTCATATGCAGGGGCGCAGGGTTTAATGCAGATAATGCCCGCTACAGGCAAATCAATTGCAAATTCCCTTGATATTGGTAATTATGATAATTCAATGCTGCTTGACCCTGAGACCAGCATAAAAATGGGCTCATATTATTTGAGCATGCAGCTCGGAAGTTTTGGAGGCAATAAATATTATGCCGCAGGAGCTTACAATGGCGGTCCCGGCGCAATGAATAAATGGATTGCAAAATGGGGCGATAAAGACATAGATGAATTCATTGAATATGTATCATATGATGAAACACGCAATTACATCAGGAAAGTAATGGGCAGCTACTATGTTTACCAGATGCTTTACCGCTGAAATGACAGCTTTGCGTTTGAGTAAAATATCTAAGGCTTTCCTATTATAAAACCTTTAGCAGAAAGAGCCACCCTGTCATTGTCAGA
>MWAX01000079.1 GCA_002068775.1 Actinobacteria bacterium ADurb.Bin346
AGAATAAATGTCTTTAAGTCAAAAAAGGATCCCCTCGGAATCATGAACCCAGGCAAGGTGATTGCAAAGAATAAATTAGGGTTTTTAATGCGCACTGCAGCAAAAATGGAATTTTTACTGAGACCATTAGGAAATAGTGTTATTCAAAGAATAGGGGAATTCCCCAAAAAACAGGTAAAAGGTGTGCCTGCTGATGTTGTCTGGTATGCCTATGCCTGCTCGCAGTGCGGATATTGTGTGCCTTCCTGCGACCAGTTTTACGGGCGGGGCTGGGAAAGCCAGAGCCCGAGAGGAAGATGGTACTGGCTGCGGGAATTTATAGAAGGAAGAGAAAAATGGGATCAGTACATGGTAGATGCTTTTATTGCATGTACGACTTGCGAGCTTTGCAACCTAAGATGTTCAGCTAATCTGCCGATTGAGCCTTCCTGGATGAAGCTGCGCGGCGTACTGATTGGTGAGGAGCGTAAAATGACTTTTCCTCCTTTTGAGATAATGGCGGCAGCTTTAAGCAAGGAAGGAGACATATGGGCAGGGTACAGAAAAAACAGGAGCGACTGGTTCCCTGAAGATTTACTGGAAAAACATGGGCCCGGCAAAAAGCGCAGCGCAGTATATTTTGCGGGCTGCACTGCCAGTTATGTAGAAAATGATATAGGCATTGCGAGCGTAAGATTGCTTGATGAAGCAGGAGTTGATTTTGGTTATGTCGGTAATATAGAAAATTGCTGCGGAACACCGATGCTCGTGGCAGGTAAATGGGATATTTTTGCAGAAACATTAAAAAAGAATGTTGAAGCCATAAGAGAATCCGGGGCAGATACTGTCATCTGTTCATGTCCTGCATGCGATATGATGTGGCGCACCGTATACCCGGAATGGGCTAAAAAACTCGGGATAGATTACGACATCAAAGCAAAGCACTACAGTGAAGTGATTGCAGAAAAAATAAGAGAAAAAGAGTTCAGCTTTCCTGATAAAGAAATGAAGAAAGAAAATGTGACCTGGCACGACTCCTGCCATATAGGAAGGGCAAGCGGCATATACGATGAGCCGAGAGAAATATTAAAAGCTTTGCCAAATGTCAATTTTGTTGAGATGGAATACAACAGGGAAAATGCGCACTGCTGCGGAAGCGTGCTGACATTAATAAAGGACCCTCCTGTTGCAGCCGAAGTTGGAAAAACCAGGCTGGATGAAGCAGTTGAAGCAGGAGCAGAAAAAGTCGTTTCATTATGCCCGTGCTGTCAGTTCCAGTTTAGAGTAACAGTAGAGAAAAAAAGAATTCCGCTCAAGATACAGGACCTTGCGAGTTTATCATGTCAGGCTTTAGGATATAATTATGCAGACCCTGATCCGGAAGTACAAAAACAGTGGGCAGTATTTGAGGCAATGATAGACCTCATGACGCCAGGGGGCTTCGCAGAATTAATGAGCGCAATGTGGCCGGAGTTAATGGATGCAATGCCAATGAAAATGGGTAAGATGATGTATGCAATGGGCAGAGCGCCATGGATGTTAAATCTCATGAAGCCAATGTTTCCTTTACTTTTTCCATTGCTTTTACCGAAGATGATGCCAAAAGTAATGGATGTGATGCTTCAAAGGATTTCAGAAAGGATTCCAATGCCTGATTACATGGCGGAACAGATGCCTGAAATGATGCCAAAAGTAATGGGCAATCTTATGCCGCATATGATAAAAGAACTGGTGCCTCTGATAACACAGCCAATGATAAATTATTTGATTTCGGGTAAATAAAAAAAATAAGGGACATCTTTTTCTTAATTATTGGAATTAAAAGTGATATATTTTTAAAATAATATGCACTGGCCAGGTGCATATTATTGATATTAGATTTGGTATCAGATGACTTTTGTAGAAAACAGATGACTTTTATAGAACTGTGACTTCATATATCTTAGAAGGGAACTGAATATGACAGCCGGAAATACGGTAGAGAAAGGCAAAGCAAATATAAAAATAATTATAATAGGCGGTGTGGCAGCAGGGACATCAGCAGCAGTAAGGGCAAGGCGGATGTCTGAAGATGCTGAAATAGTGATTTATGAAAAATATAAGTATATTTCCTATGCGACCTGCGGCTTGCCTTACTATGTGTCGGGTATAATTACTGACATTTCTAAACTTATAATAAATAACACCAGGCAGTTTGAGAAGCGGTTTAATATCAGCGTAAAAACTCTGCACGAAGTCATAAAAATTGACCCTGCCAACAAAACTATTAATGTGAAGGAAATAAGGACCGGCAGAGTATTTTCAGATAATTATGATAAGTTAATAATTGCCACAGGCTCATCGCCGGTAATTTACACCGAGGGACTTGAAGGTGTAAAAAATGTCTTTATGCTCAGGACAATTGATGATTCTGAAAGCCTGAAAGAATACATGTTTTTGCTGTATTCCAGAAATATTTCCGGAAAAGACCTGCATGGTGAGATGAACGGCAGCACGGACCTTGGGATCTGCCCGCCCTTGAATGCAGTTATTCTTGGAGGAGGTTATATAGGTCTTGAACTTATCGAGGCTTTCCTGTTAAAAGGTTTTAAAATTACAGTGATAGAAAAAACAGGCCAGCTATTGCCGATGTTTGATTATGAAATAATTGAATATATTGAAAATTACCTGTTGTCCAAAGGAGTGAAACTGCTAAAAAATGAGGAAGTTAAAAGCATTCAAAAAGACCCGGACGGCACGATTACATCAGTAATTACGGCGGGAGGAAGCAGGCTGCCTGCGGATTTGATATTTATAGGCACCGGCACAAAACCGGATATTAGCCTGGCAGAAGAATGCGGGCTGGAAATCGGACAATCCGGCGCAATATCAGTTAATGAGTTTATGCAGACAAGTGATCCTGATATATTTGCAGCCGGAGACTGCTGCGAGTGTACTGACTTCATAACCGGCAGCAAACAGGCATATAACCTTGCATTTATTGCAAATATGCAGGGAAGGTGCGCCGGCAGCAATGCGGCAGGCGCAAAGGAGAGATTTAACGGCAGCATTCCCACTTCAATTATAAAAATACTGGATATTTCTATAGCGAAGACAGGGCTGGGTTTTTCACAGGCTAAAAAAATGGGCATAGATGCTGCAAAAATAGAGATCCATTATTTAAACCATGCCGGATATTATCCGGGCGCGCAAATGATTCACATGCTTGCCGTATATGAAAAAACTGCCGGTACAATAATCGGCTTTGAAGCAATAGGTTATGAAAGTGTTGATAAGAAGCTGGACACAATGTCGGTTGCAATAAGGTCAAGGATGAAGATCTGGGAACTGTCGCACTTAAACCTCGGGTATCACCCTGCATATGGTTCAGCAAAAGATTCATTAAATATAATCGGGATGATAGGAGAAAATTTAAAGAATGGTTTATATGACACCATAGATGCAGAGGAGCTTAAAGAAAGACTGGCAGTCGACAGCTCGCCGGCAGTGATAGATGTCAGGACAAAACGTGAATTTGAAATAAGCCATATTGAAGGCGCAGTCAATATACCTGTTGACGAGCTGAGATCTAATATTGAAAAACTTGACAGGGACAGCGAGATCGTTTTACTTTGCAGAACAAGCTACAGGAGTTATCTTGCTTACAGGATACTGAAAAATAATGGTTTCAAAAATGTTAAAAATCTGAACGGCTCTTACATGAGCATGATCCGTAAATTATAATTTTACTCTTTGTCTGAGGAGGCAAAACTGAAAGAATTTGATTTTAAAAACATGAAAATAAAGTTCATAACATGTGATGTCGTATATGATGAAGTAAAAGACAGGCTTTCGGAAGGTTGGGAAGTTGCCAAACTGGAAAAAAGGCTTCATGAACGAAGTGACCATCTCAGAGAGAAATTACAGCAGGAAATAAATGCCTCGCAGGAATATGACATTATAGTCCTGGGCTATGGTCTTTGCGGCAAATCCCTGGAGGGGCTTGTTTCGCCAAAATCATATATGATACTTCCAAAATGTGACGACTGCATTTCGCTTTTTCTGGGTTCAGCAAGAGAATATAAAAAGCAGGCTAAAAAAGCGCCGGGCAGTTACTACCTGACAAGGGGTTATATCGGGGAAAGTGAAAACCCGATGCTGAGCAATTATTCTGAAATGAAGGAAAAATATGGTGAAGAAACTCTTGAATGGCTTATCAGGGAAATGCTTAAAAACTATACAAGGCTGGTTTATATAAATACAGGGAATTATCCGCCTGAAGAATGGCGTGAATTTGCAAAAAATCAGGCGAAAAAACTAAACCTTTCATTTGAAGAAGTTAAAGGTACTGATGACTATTTTTCAAAACTTTTATCCTGCAACTGGGATGAGGAGTTTTTAATCATAAAACCCGGTGAAAAAATAAGGTTTGAAATGTTTAAGGACAACAATGATGTGAACAACTGATTGCAAATCAATAAAATAAAATAAAGCAAGGTCAAATGAATATATGACAATGAAACCAGCAGAAGATTTTAAAGCAGTAGCATTATACGGCAGTCCCAGGAGGGGAGGAAACACTGATGAGCTTTTAAGCAGTTTTATTAATGGTATAAATGATAATGAAAAACTAAAAGAAAACCATTATTCCGGAACGACTGTTGAAAAGATAATAGTTTCAAAGCTTGATATTTCTCCCTGCAGGGAATGCAGGCATTGTTCAATAAACGGCGAGTGCATAATTAATGACCAGATGCAGCAGATTTACCCCAAAATAATTGGCTGCGACCTGCTGGCTGTCGGAAGCCCTGTATTTTTTACTTCAGTGTCGGGGCAACTCAAATCCTTCATAGACAGATTTCAGCGGCTCTGGGCATTAAAATATGAACTGGGCCGGCACATAAATATAAAGCCCGGCAGGAAAGGCGTCCTGTTGTCCTGTGCGGGCTCCGGGAACAAGAGTATTTTTGACTGTACAAAAAAAATTATGAGGGCATTTTTTGATGTGGTATATATTGAATATTATGCAGAGTTTTTATATAACAACCTGGATTTTATAGGTGATGCAACTAAAGAGCCGGCTATACTTAAAGAAATATATGACTTTGCTAAAAATAATTCTTTTTGAATGAAAGGCGGATAAATTGGAAATAAAAAGTAAAAGAAAAATAAAAAACAATATTTTATCAGACAATGCAGGAGCAGATAAAAAAATAACTGGCCTGGCTGTATCTCTCTTTCTAGTTCTTGCCCTGTTTTCAATTATTTTTTCAGGCTGTTTTTCAAAGCTGCCAATAAAATTAAATGAAAAGCTGATGAAAACAACGGCTGAAAGCTCTCAGGAAGAAAAAGAATATGCAAATGATTTTACGCTCCTTGATATTGAAGGAAATGAAGTATCATTGCATGATTATCAGGATAAAATCGTAGTCCTGAATTTCTGGGCGACGTGGTGTCCTCCATGCAGAGCCGAGATACCGGATTTTGTTGATGTCTATGATTCTTATAAAGACAGGAATGTCCAGTTTTTTGGTATTTCAGATGATGATGAAAAATCACTTAAAGATTTTATAATAGAGTACAGCATCAGTTACCCCACTCTTCTTGACGGCTCTAAAGACAGAATAATGGCTAAATGGGGCATAAATGCAATACCACACACTTTTATACTGAGCAGGAACGGCAGGATATTTTATGACCAGCTGGGATTAATGACAAAAGACCAGCTGATCAAGGCAATAGAAGCTGCTTTGCAGTCAGAAAAATAGAAATAAAATAATTTAAAGATATAAATTTGGATATAGATTTGGGATATTAGTTTTATTATAGATTTGGACATGGACTTGGATACGGATCTTAAAGCATTCTGGAGCCAATAATGCTGGAAGTCGGGATTTTTTCTGCTTTTCTTGCGGGGATACTATCTTTTATAAGCCCCTGCGTACTTCCGCTTGTACCTGTTTATCTAGGCATAATGTCCAGGAATACAGTATATAAAAATGAAAGAGTAAGATTCTCAGACAGGCTTTATGCATTTTTAAACAGTATTCTTTTTGTTCTGGGCTTTTCGATGATTTTTATTGCAATTGGCTCGACCGCTGCTTTTTTTGGCCAGCTTTTAAGGAACTATCTGGGCATAATCGGCAGAATAGGGGGCGCAATACTTATAATTTTCGGTCTTCATTATGTCGGTTTATTTAAAATACCATTTTTAAACATGGAAAAAAGATTGCGTATGCCTGAATCTTTAAAAACAGGTTATTTATGGTCATTTTTATTTGGCATTATTTTTTCATTTGGCTGGGTGCCTTGTGTCGGAATGATTCTTTCTGCAATACTTCTTCTTGCGAGCAGAATGGAAACACTCGGGCAGGGCATAATTTTGCTTGCGGTTTTCTCTGCAGGGCTGGGCCTGCCATTCATTATTGCAAGCATATTCGTCAGCTTTTTCTCA
>MWAX01000080.1 GCA_002068775.1 Actinobacteria bacterium ADurb.Bin346
CAGCAATGCTGGGACCTTCCGGCGGTTATATAATAGGCTTTGCCGTGTCAAGCCTGGTTTCAGGAATGATTTTCAGTTTTTTTTGCAATTCTCATAAAGCCTGCGGTAATATCTTTCGCGATATTTCCAGAAATTACCCGGGCGTCTCTCTGGCAGTTTTTCTGACAGCATTTACAAGTCTTTTGATAATATATTCATTTGGTTATATACACCTGCTCGGCATGATGTGCATGACCGCAGGCAGCAGTAGAAATATATGCATCCTTTTACTCAATTCATTCAAGCTTGGTGTATTTCCTTTTATTTTATTTGACCTGCTCAAAATAATGGGAATTATTGTTCTGCAGAAACTGCCTGGTAAAACAATATGACGGAAAGACATTATATGAAAAAAATAAAAATAAACGACATCACGATAAGGGATATTTTTCAGAACATCGAGCCGGAGAGCATAAGCGAAAAATTCATGAGCAGGATAGTGGAGCACCTTGAGAAAATCAAGTTTGACAGCCTTGAGGTTTTAGGCGGTTCAGCTTTTGAAAAAATGGTTGATTCCAGTTTTGCAAAATCTCCTTTTGATATAGTTTCATACATTAAAAATAAATCAGCACAGTTAAGTCTCGGCGCTCTTATCGGAGCAAAAAACCTTGTCGGGCTTGAAATATACAGGGATTCCGTAATAAAAAAGTTCATTAAACAATGCGCAAAATCAGGTATTGACAGATTCAGGGTATATGATGCTTTAAATGACATAGATAATTTCAGGACGACTGTTTCTGAAGTGATGACCAGCGGATGCAGCTGCCAGGGCATTATAATATATGAAGATTTTAAGGACTTTGATTTTTATATTAACATGGCTCAGGAGCTATCGGAAATGGGCTGTTCAAGCATTTGCATAAAGGACGTTGAATCTCTGATGCTTCCCCAGAAAACATCAGATTTATTTAAAGCTCTTACTTCTTCACTTAAGATACCGGTTTTTATGACCTCATATAACCTGAGGGGGCTGCAGGTGTCAAATTACTATAATGCCTGTGCTTCAGGTTGTTCGGGTGTGGATTTAAGTTTTATACCTTCTTCATACAATGACCTCAGCCCGGCAGTGTTCCCGCTCCTGCTTAGCTTCAGGGATACTCAATTATCCACAGACCTTAATTATCTTAAAATTATTGAAATCTTTGAATGGTTTAAGAAAAATATATATCCCATGCTTACCAATGATCTCATGTATTCAATATTCTTATTCAGCAGTAAAAACACTAATCTGGCCCCAAAATGGCTGCTCTCAAGCATAAATAAACAGCTAAATGAGATTGGCGAAAGCAGCAGGATTGAACTGGTCATTGAAGAGCTTTTTAAAATAAAAAATGAAATTGGCAATCCTTCGCTTGCAACGCCAGTCGGGCAGATAATAGGCAGCCAGGCAATTCTTAACACCATCATTTCCGATTACAGGTGGGAAATAACAAATGATGAAATAAAAAAACTTATTTCAGGATATTATGGCAAACTTCCAGGGCCAGCTGATTCTGCAGTTATAAGCAATATTATAAAGACGGAAGAAGCCGATATGACATCCCCGCATGAAGAGCAGCAGGACAGAGATTATGAGCAGTGCGCTGAGGAAATCAGCAGTTTTTCCAGTAAGGGAGAAGATATTCTGAGCTATATCTTTTTTCCGGAAAAAACATTAAAAATGCTTGAATACAGAAAAAATAAAGTGCACACTTCCCGATTCCAGGATAACAGAAGAAAAACATTGCAGCCGGAGCAGGAAATCAGCTTTCCCTATTTTTCAGACAGCAGTCAGCAGAGCGCATTTGAAAATATTGATGTTAAGAAAATCAGAGAAATTACAGACCTTGTTGAAACAAGCAATATTGATGAGATAAGGCTGGAAATTGACGGGGTGAAGATATCCATAAATAAAAAAGCTGCTCCGTCTGCAATTACTGAAACCAGATCTGATAAAGCAGCAGAGCCGTCATATCCGGAAAATCCTGAAATCACACCTGGACTTGTGGAAGTTAAATCACCAATTGTGGGCACTTTCTACAGTGCGCCAGGTCCGGGCGCAGCTCCATTTATAAATATCGGAGATAAAATTAAAACCGGAGACACTCTCTGCATAATTGAAGCAATGAAATTAATGAATAAAATTAACTCCGAAGTCAATGGTGAAATAGCAGAAATACTTGTGAAAAATGAAGATGCAGTCGAATACGACCAGGTTATAATCAGAATAAAAGCTGACCGGGGAGCGAGCTGATATGTTTAAAAGGATACTTGTCGCAAACAGGGGTGAAATTGCAGTCAGAATAATCCGTGCTTGTAAAGAGCTCGGGATAGAATCAGTTGCAGTGTATTCAACTGCGGACAGGGATTCGATGCATGCAAAAATTGCAGACAGAAGCATTTGCATAGGTCCGCAGCAGCCGGCAAAAAGTTACCTTGATGCTGAAAGCATAATAAGCGCGGCTTTAATTACAAATTGTGATTGCCTTCACCCGGGATATGGCTTCCTTGCAGAAAATCCGGTTTTTGAAAGAAAGTGCAGTGAAAACGGTATTGTTTTTATTGGCCCTCCCGCAGATGTCATGGAGCTTTCCGGCAATAAATCAATGGCACTTGAAATAATGCGTAAAAACGGGATACCTGTAATACCAGGCTCAAATGGAAATGTTGAAAACCTTGCTGATGCTTTAAGAGCCGGCAAAAGACTCGGTTATCCTGTAATCATAAAAGCTGCTTTTGGCGGCGGTGGTAAAGGCATGAGGATATGTAATTCAAAACGGGACATGGAATCATTTTTCCCAATTGCAAAGTCTGAATCCCTTTCAAGTTTTGGCCTTGGCGATGTCTACATTGAAAAATATGTCTGTAAGCCAAGGCATATTGAATTCCAGATTATTGCCGATAACTATGGAAATATTGTCTGTGCAGGTGAAAGAGAATGCTCAATACAGAGAAGGCATCAGAAACTTATTGAAGAAGCGCCGGCAGCAAACCTTTCTGAAAAAACCAGAAAAACAATTAAAGGGTTTGCTGTCAAAGCCGCACGCTCCATTAATTATAAAAACCTCGGTACAATCGAATTTCTTGTCGATAAAGATGAATCATTTTACTTCATTGAAATAAATTCCCGAATACAAGTGGAGCATCCGGTAACAGAAGCAGTTACAGGCATAGATCTTATAAAAGAACAGATAAAAATTGCAGCTGGTGAGAAAAACAGTTATGCAGGCAATGAAATTTTTTCTTCCGGAAATGCGATAGAATTCAGAATAAATGCTGAAGACAGCGAAAACAACTTCGCGCCAAGTCCCGGAAAAATAACAGATTATTCCCTTCCCGGAGGACCGGGTATCCGCATTGACACTTTCATACATTCAAATTATTATGTACCTCCTTTTTATGACTCCCTGATCGCCAAGCTGATTATCTGGGGAAATGACAGAAGTGAATCAATTGCGCGCTCAGAGCGAGCCCTCGATGAATTTAAAGTTGAAGGAATTAAAACTACAATACCATTCCACAAAAAAATCCTTGCCAACCAGAATTTCAGGGAAGGCAAAATACATACGCATTTTATAGAAGAGGAATTTGGGGTTTAAAAAATAGTCTGCTTTTAATTTTCAAATAACAAAAGCAACTCAGAAAAGCAATCTGAAAAAGCAATCTGAAAAAGCAGCTCGAATAATTGACACTACCTTTCATTTTTGATAAATTGAATTAATTTTTATCATGATAAAAAACTTATTGCATATTTTTATTTTTAATTTTAATGATTGTTTAATTATATTTCCTGACAGGAGTAAAAAATGACTGCAAATGTAGAGATTACAAAATTCAACCCGAGACCAAGAAAAAACTGGCATAAGCGCGGAATATATAAACCACTTTATTTTTTTGAGGAGCTTTTAAAACGCGCTATTTTTGACTGCAGGTCATGCGGCCAGTGCATACTTTCAACGACAGGTTTTGTATGCCCGATGAGATGCCCAAAAACCTTAAGAAACGGGCAGTGCGGGGGCTCCTATGACGGCTACTGTGAAGTCGACAAATCTAAAAGGTGCGTATGGGTTGAGATCTTTGAAAGCGCAGCCGACCTTGACAGGATTGAAATGCTTAAAAAATTCCAGCCGCCCATTGACCACCGGCTTGAAGAAACATCGGCTATTGTGAACTGGGTGGACGGCAGGATTGAAGGGATGCATCTTGCCATCCCGAATAAAGGGCCTTCCCTTGTGCAGCTTATCAATATTGCGATAAATATTGTAATTGTAAGAATCAGGAAATTTTTGCAAGCTCCAAAATACTGGCAGAAACAGGAGTCCCATTATCTCGACTATTAATGTTTCAGTATTATTAACTTGTAAGTATTATTAACTTATAAATATTGATAATCTGTCAGTAAGAGATATATTTTATGAGCAAACCGTCTTTGTCCCGCAGATAGAGGCTGTCATGTTTGTTATTCCATACAGGCATCTGGCTCCCCCAGTAAAAATTCCCCTTTCCGTCTTTTCCTTTGCCTGAGAAGAGGGTGATTCGCTCACCTTTTTTCAGCACATAGTTATAAAATTCATATATATTAATGGAGCTGTCTTTTAAGGTCCAGCCGCCAATATTGATGTCTTTTGAACCGGTATTGCATATTATGACGAATTCTCCATTTATATTTTCAGTATCATCGCCGGCGGCATCCGGATTAATTACCACTTCAATGCCTGAGCCGGCAAGCTCTGAAATCGCCCATAAACCCAGCCTGTTTGTCCTGGCGTATCTTTCCGCTTCATTTAACCTGTCCTGATATTTTACATCGGGTGGATAGGTAAAAGAGTTGGCAAATCCTCTCAGGACCATTTCAAGATTTATAAAAAGATTTCCGTAATAAGCATATCTTAATAACCTGCCGTACCCATCCATTTCTGATATATCTTTTTCAAGATAAAGCTCTTTACCCCCGATCATCATTTCAAGAACTGTTTTTGCTTCATCATAAAAATACATTCCAGTCTCCGGAGTATTTATTCCAATTAATCTTATCCTTTTTCCGTTTTCAATCGAAAATGTATCTCCGTCTATTATCTCCTTTACAGCGCAGTTGCTTGTCTTTATTAAAACCGGTTTTTCATTACTATTATAATCGGCGGATTGCTGTTTTTCCCCGGCTGCCTGCAGGCTTGAGTCTGGACTGTCTGAAACATAGGCATCATCCGGCTCAATGCTTTTCTGTTCAGAGCTTTTCCTGCCAGATTCATTTTCTCTTATATCGTAATAAACGAGGCCGCAGGAGACTGAAAGCAGCGCAGACAAAAAAATTATTATAAATGTAAGAATAAATAGTGAGATCCTGCAGATCTTATATCTCTTTTGACCTTTAAAACCGCTTTTATTTTCCCTGCCTGATATTTTCAAGACCCTCTTTTAAATCCCTGCCAATTCTCTTTTCTATTGAATAAAATGATTTTTCTGAAAAAGCTTTTTGATATTTTAGCCTGTCAGATATTTTTTTCCTTGACTCTTTCATTTCCAGAGAAAATTCTCTTATGGATTTCCTGTAAATATTATGCCTGAATACGACTTTCTGCTGAAGATTGTCAGAAGTGACTACAAATATCCTGTCATAGTTTTCATTACTGTGTACAATATTCTCAACAATGCTGTCGGCAGTTTCCCCTTTCTTTGAATAAATCACCTGTATGCCATCAGATATTTCACTGTTCCTTGCAAGGTTTTCACTGTTCCTTGCATCAAAAACTGTAATTATATCGCATGAAATATAGCTTTTAAATTGTAAAAGATTTTCAATAAGCGTGTTTCTCAATTCTGTCAGCCGGCTAGAAGAAAGCTTTGCAGGTTTTTTGTGGTTAAAGATAAAATTGTAACCGTCAATTATATAAAGGTCTTTCATTTTAAAACTTTTTATTTTTTAACAGGAACTGATTCAAAATATACAGCATAATTCCGCTTGAAGTCGATACATTGAGTGACTGCATCCTGCCTGACATTGTTATTTTAACCAGCATATCACAATTTTCGCTTATAAGCCTTCTGATGCCTTTTTGCTCGCTTCCGAACACAACAGCCAGAGGAAATGAATAAGAGATCGAGTCAGCAGGTTTAACGTCCTCGCCTTCGCCCGGGGAAGTCCCGTATATCCAGAAACCCCGGCTTTTTAGTCTGTTCATGGCACTTACTATATTAGTGACACAGTAAACTTTTATTTCTTCGAGAGCGCCTGATGAAATCTTTGAAACTCTGTTGCTGGCTTCAGCGCTTCTGTTTTTTGATATTATCACTCCATCTGCGCCAAAAGCACTGCAGTTGCGTAAAATAGCTCCAAAATTGCCGACATCTGTAATTTCATCAAGAATAACAAGGATGCTTTTTTTATCAGTATATATGCCGCCTGCAAGGTCATCTTCCAGGTCAGAGTAATTATATGGTGAAACAGCAGCAAGTATACCCTGGATACTTCCGGATTCTTCAGCAATGTTCCTGCTGCCTGAAATTGCTTCCTCAGATAAGCGCCTAAAAATATCAGGTGATACAATTTCCACCTGTATATTTTTCTTTTTTGCAGAAAATATCAGCTCATTAATCCTACGAGAGCTGATTTTAGAAGAATTACAGATTATTTTGTTTATCTTTCTTTTTCCGGAATTTACACTGATCAGCGAAGATATAGTGTTTATGCCATATAGATATTCTGTTTTCAGGATTCTCTTTTCCAGAGGGTGCCCTCTTTCCTGTCGTCAAGTATTATACCGTAATTTTTTAGCTTCTGCCTGATTTCATCGGCTTTGGAGTAATTTTTATTTTTCCTTGCAGTGTTGCGCTGCTCAATAAGCTCCTTTATTTCTGCTTCTTCCAGCACAGCCAGTTCTTCCTTTTTTTTCTCCGGCATGACCAGTTCTTTTTCAAGGTTAAAACCAAATATTTTACTGTGCTCGATAATAATCTGATACAGGATTTTCAGGCTTTCCATAATAGACGTGCTGTTTTTAAAGCTGGCGCCCTGTATTATTGAATTAATGCTTTTTATCATTTCAAACATATCGCCAATTGCTTTCGCTGAATTGAAATCATCATCCATTGATTCCCTGAACTGTGATTTGAACTGTTTAATGCTTCCAAAGATCATTGAAGCTGTTTCATCAGGATATGCGCTGTTATCATCTTCACAGCCTTTTTCAGCAAGAAATTTAATATTTCGCATAAAATTTATTATTTTATCAAGCGCCTTTTTTGATTCTTCAAGTTTATGAGCGCTGAATTCGAGAGGACTCCTGTAATGTGTTGACAGCATATATAATTTAATCACATTTGCAGAATATTTTTCCAGGACATTCCGCAATATCCAGTCATGCTCCAGTCCTTTTGATTTTGACATTTTCTGCTCTTTTACTTCAATCATTCCATTATGCATCCAGTAATTTACAAAGTCTCCCTTTGATGGGAA
>MWAX01000081.1 GCA_002068775.1 Actinobacteria bacterium ADurb.Bin346
CCAATAGGGCAGCAGCTTTATGCCCTTGGCGAAGCCAGGCTTGATAATGGTAAAATCATGATGGGAAGACCACTGGACAGCAAATTGCCTTTTATTGTTTCTGTCAGGGATAAAAATGATATCATAAAGGGAAATAAAACAGGAGCAAATGTAGCGCTTGTATTTGGCATACTGATAGCCATTGCAGGCATACTGCTGATGATATTTGTAAAATAACCTCCCTGCTTCCGCCATCGGTTATAAATTCAAATAAAAAAATGAATCCGGACGAAGAATCATATAAAAATATCTATAAAAAAAGAGTAGCTCTTTTTTCGCTTGTCGTATCTGTTGCGCTGGTCCTGGTAAAAATCCTGATAGCGGTACTTTCCAACAGTATGGGCGTATTTTCTGAGGCAATTAACAATGGCCTTGATCTTGTAGCAGTGCTTATTACATTTCTAGCTGTAAGAATAGCCACAAGACCTGCTGACAGGGACCATACATACGGACATGGAAAATACGAGAATCTTTCCGCTTTTTTTGAAATCATAATAATAACAATACTATGTTTCTTTATAATATTCAGATCCGTGCAGAGGATTATCCTGAGGAATTTTGAACTCAGCCTGAATATTTATATATTTATAGTCCTTGCAGCATCAGTAGTTGTAAATATTATCAGGGTATATTTTATAGGAAATGCTGCAAGAAGGTATAATTCAATGGCTTTTAAATCAAATTTTCTGAATTATTCAAGTGACATAGTCAGCTCCATAATAGTAATCATAGGCCTTTATCTTGCAAGTAAGGGGTATCCTCTTGCAGACCCGATTGCATCCATTGTGGTGGCGCTTATAATCATGAGTTTTTCAGCAAAGCTGGCGCTGAAAGTGATCAGGAATTTCCTTGACTATATACCCAGGGAGATAACGGAAAAAGTGGCTGAAATACTTGACAGCATACCTGAGGTGAAGTCATACGGGAAAATCCGGATACATGAAGTCGGAGATATCAAATTTATAAACCTTGATATTAATGTTGATGACAATATCTATATCACTCAGATAGAAAAAATAAAAGAGAAGATAAAACAGGAGATCACAAAAAGCCTCCCCGGTTCTGAAATTGTGATGGAAATAAAGCCGGCGATTTCAGAAGATAATATTGACTGCATAGTAAAAGAGGTGCTTTTAAATACAGAATCTGTCTTGGATATACATAATATTTATATATATAATGTCGGAGATCAGATTGATGTTTCCGCACATATTGAGCTCAGCAGCACATTAAATCTTGAAGAATCTGAAAAATTAACAGAAAGAACTGAAGCAGAAATAAAGGAGAAAATAAAGAATCTGAGGAATCTGTACATCCATATAGAAGATGCAAAAAAGGATGAAAACTGGGACGACATCACCTCCATATCCGAACAATTGATTGAAAAGATTAAACAAAGCATCTCAGACCTTGTATCTGCTGATACCTGCCACAAATTTACTGTACTTGAAAGAAATAGCGTTTATAATCTTGCATTTCACTGCAGGCTTGACAGGGAGATGGAAGTTGAAAAAGCCCACTCAGTCATAACTGAAATGGAAAACAGGATAAAACTGATTTCTCCAAGCATTAAAGAAGTTTCCATACACATGGAGCCCATCTAAACCCCCATAACAACCCTATATTGTCCGGCTTTATTCCGCTTAAAATACTGCAGGCTTAAGCCCGAAGGTGTTTATTTTAACTTTTAAATAACGTTTTCTGGTGATTGACAAAAAAATAAATTTTTTTTAAAGTTAGGCTAATCTAACTTTAATTGTTAATTACAATTAACTTTAAAAACACTGATTATTTATAATTAAAAAGGAAGGTTTTAAAGCCGTGATTTTTTTAAGTGGACAAAAGCAGTGATTTAAATAATGGCCGTACGCTTCTGCTCAGCCAGGCTGAGCTGAATAAAGATTACAGAGTGGTGAAGATCGCAGGCGGTTCTCTTCTTCACTCAAGACTGCATTCCATGGGCATAGTGCCGGATGAGGTATTAAAGGTTGTTTTGAAAACCGGAGGAGGGCCGATTGCGATTGCAATTAAAGGCGTGAGGATAGCACTGGGAAGAGGCATATCACACAAGATAGAGGTAAAAGAGTTAACTTAAAGATAAAAACAGTTTAAATATATGAAAGTTTCAATTATAGAAAAGAATAAGATTTCCAGGCATGAGAAGTTTCAGGATAAAAAGGAAATAACTATTGCTATTACCGGAATACCTAATTCAGGTAAAACGACTATTTTTAACAATATCACAGGTGCAAGACAACATGTCGGAAACTACCCCGGGGTTACGGTTGAGCAAAAATCAGGCGATCTCAACTTCAGGGGCTACAGAATAAAAGTCATAGACCTGCCCGGAACATACAGCCTTACAGCTTATTCCGCAGAGGAGGTAATAACAAGGGATTATATTATAAAGCAGAAGCCTGATGCAGTGATAAATGTTGTTGATGCCTCAAACCCTGCACGAAACCTTTACCTGACGACACAGCTCATAGAGATGGATGCTAATCTTATTATTGCTTTTAACATGTCTGATATCCTTCAAAAGGAGGGAATAAAAATTGATATGGCCCTTCTTTCGCAGCTTTTGGGCGCCAGTATTGTAAATACTGTGGGCAGTAAAAATATTGGCACAACTGAGCTTCTGGAAGTTGCCCTTAAATCAATCAGGGAAAAGAACCATAAGAAAAAAATACGCATCAGCTACGGTGATGAGCTTGAAAATGAGATAACAAAAATTTCAGGATATATTGAAAACGAATTAAAGATACCCTTTAAATTTGATTTAAGATGGCTTTCTGTCAAGCTGCTTGAGCAGGACCATTCAATACTGGATGAATTAAAAGATATTGCCGGTTATGATAATTATGAAAAAGTCATTGCCTTTGTTGATAACTCAATAAGGCATATAAGGAATATAACCGGTGATGAGCCGGTGACACTCATAGCGGAGGCAAGATACGGTTTTGTAAATGGTGCGCTAAAAGAAACGATGAAAAAAGCGCCCGAGCGTAAAATAACATTGAGTGACAGAGTAGATTCAATTTTGTTAAACAGGTATTTGGGCCTTCCGATTTTTGCTCTTATCATGTGGGCAATATTCCAGCTTGTATTTAAGCTCGGCGATTACCCTACAAGATGGCTTCAGATTGGTTTTGACAAGATCGGCTCGCTTATATCCGCTGCAATGGGCCCGGGTTTACTGCAGTCTCTTATTGTAGACGGCATTATAGGCGGTGTGGGCGGAGTCCTTGTTTTTACGCCGAAAATAATGCTTTTATTTATAAGCATTGCTGTGCTTGAGGATACAGGTTATATGTCAAGGGCTGCATTCATTATGGACAGGATAATGCACGGGATAGGATTGCATGGCAAATCATTTGTGCCAATGCTTATTGGTTTCGGCTGCACTGTTCCAGCTTATATGTGCGGAAGAACCCTTGAAAATAAAAACGACAGGTTAATAACAATGCATATAAATACTTTCATGAGCTGTGGCGGAAGATTGCCGATCTACATTCTTTTTGCAGGAACGTTTTTTGGCAGATATGCAGGAAATATAATTTTTTCAATTTATATTATTGGCATATTGATGGCAGTGGCTTTTGCAAAAATATTGCGGATGACAAGATTTAAGGGGGAATCCGAACCATTTGTAATGGAGCTGCCGGTATACAGGCTGCCCACCTTTAAAGGCATACTCATGCATATGTGGGAGCGGACATGGCTATATATTAAAAAAGCCGGAACAGTGATACTTTCAATTTCAATTATTGTATGGATATTATTCACATTTCCACAGGTCACAGCTGCTGAAAAACAGGCATATCTGGACAGGCTTGCTGTGGCAAAGCAGCATTATGCAGAAGCCGGAATAACCCGGCAGCAGTTTAATGAACTGGAATCACAGATAAATGCAGAGCTCGGGACATTAAAGCTTGAGCAATCAGCCGCCGGCAGGGTGGGACATTTTCTTGAACCAGTTTTTAAACCCCTTGGTTTTGACTGGAGACTTGCAGTGGCATCTGTTGCAGGTATTGCCGGCAAAGAAGTGGTTGTGTCTACACTGGGAACTATTTTCAGCATTTCAGATAGCGACAGAGCTTCAGGAAAGCTCATGAGTGCGATAAAAAACACATATAGTCCGTTAACAGGGTATAATTTTATGATTTTTTCACTTCTGTATTTTCCCTGTATTGCAGGCCTTGCAGTGTTTAAAAGGGAAGCTGGTACAAAAGAGATGCTGTTTCAGGCGTTTTTTACCCTAAGTCTTGCCTGGGTAGTTTCATTTATCGTCTATCAGACAGGAAAGCTGTTTTTATAAACTGATTTTTGAGTAATTTAAAGTATAAATCATGTGGTCTGCAGTCGAAATAATTATAGTTGCTATTGC
>MWAX01000082.1 GCA_002068775.1 Actinobacteria bacterium ADurb.Bin346
AATCCTTTAAGACTTTTGGTATACTAAATCTTCAATTTCTTTAAATATTTTTTCAAATTTTTGTCCATATGAGATATCATAATCCAGCAGTGTCATACCACTTGAATAAAGCCTGGCAATCTGCACATCATTTGGTATTTTAATGTGCAGCTTTATGTTATTGTTCCTGCAGTGAGCCTCAATGGCAGAGTCTCCTATCCCGTCCCTGTTTATAATCACGCCATAAGGTATTTTCAGATTGTCAAGCACGGCCATGGAAATTAAAAGATCATTGAAGCCATAGGGGGTGGGCTCAGTGACAAGGATGCAGTAATCGCTATTTTTCACTGCCATCACCATACTGCAGGCATTGCCCGGGGGCGAGTCAATAATAACAGTGCCCTTGCTGTTAACCATTTTTTCAAGTTCATTTTGCACAGTAGTCGACCTCATAGAGCCGGGTATTAAATTACCCTTTAAAAAATCGATTCCCGGTTTTGCAAACCCCTTTGTTATCTGTCCGACTTCAATATCCTTTTCTCGAACTGCGCCCTGAGGCCCGACCAGTATGCAGCCACCGCATCCATGGCAAAGCTCGGGATAAAATATCACCTCATTTTTAATTACTGCAAGCGCATTGTAATGGCAAAACTCTGCACAGCTGGAAAAATCCTTTCCTGTCTCTGTCAGGAAATAAGGGTGCTTAATATAAACTTTTTTTATGTTCTTAATATCAGGTTTTAAAAAAATATCTGCGTTTGGGGCTTCCACATCATAATCAATAAACTGGCAGTACCCGATTGAAAGCGCAAGACTTACAGCAACTGTAGTTTTACCGGTACCGCCTTTTCCGCTTGCTATTGAAATAATCAACTTGTAGTTTTTCCTTTCTGTTAATTTTTATTTTAAGTTCAGGAATTCCTCCCCATTCCGTAATGAGCTTTGACATCAGGCGCAGAAGTCTCTGTAAGCTGCCCTTTTTTGTACTGCTCCACTGCTTCCCTTACTGTTCCTGACACACCGGAATATGTTTTGATATTTGCAGCCTGCAATACTCTGAATGCATTTGGCCCAAAACTTCCGGAAAGCACTGCTCCGACGTTTTTTGAAGCTATTGTCTGCCCGGCCTGTATGCCTGCACCACCCATTGCATCACGGCTGGAATTTTCAATAGCCTCAAAGGTGTTCTGCTCAAGGTCATAAATGATAAAATATGGGCATCTGCCGAACCTCGGATCTACGCTTGAGCTTAAAGTTGTTCCTGTTGATGTAATGCAGATTTTCATAGTTTTTCCTTTCTTATTATTTTTGAAATTTTCTTTTTCAATGTCAATTATTCTTTCTCCGCACTCAGGGCATACCATATTGCTCACACTGAAGAAATCATTCTCGCCATTGTTCAAGCCGTCTTTTTTTACATAATAGTGATGTCTGCCCATCAGGCACTGCTTTTCTATCACTTTTTCTGAGGGAATGTAGTGCCCTCCTTCGACTTTTAAAGCTTTTCCTTCTATAACCGCATCTGCCAGCTTATATCTTGCAGATTTTATTATCCTCTGGAATGTGCTCCTGGAAATGCCCATTTTCTTTGCAGCTTCCGCCTGTTCAAGATTCTGTATGTCTTTTAATTTAAGCGCTTCTATTTCCTCAAGCGTCAGGGCAGTGACTTTAAGTTTTGTCATTGGAATACCCTGAGGTTTAAAATAAGCGTACAGGGGCAGTATGTCGATTATTTTTTTTATTTTAGGTCTTGCCACTTTTTACTCACGCACCATTTTTGTACCGCATTTCGGGCAACTGACATTATAGCAGGGGTTTCCGGCCTGATGGGGTACTTTTGTTCCGCAGCTCGGACAAACACAATTTCCGCCCGGGCCTGCGCCCTGTCCACCCATGCGTCCCTGGCCGCCCCCTCTTCCCTGGCCTCTTCCTGTACCGGCTCCGCGGCCTGTCGGACCCGTACCATCTCTTCCTGGCATTTTAGCCTCCTTTCTAATCTTTCCAATCTTTTTTATCTTTTTTAATTTCTTAGACTATCTTGTATTCCTTATCTATCCTGCTTTTCTTATCCAGGTTGTCTTTCTTATCTATCTTGTCTTCCTTGTTTTTTTATTAGTGATGACCTTCATGGTCACAAGCACTTTTATCTATCCCATAACCCCTGCCTGCGCCTTCAGAGCAAATGCTTTCTCCGCCTATAAGGTCACCTGAAACAAATTTATCAATAGTATCCTTAATACTTCCTTCAATGCCCAGGATTGTATCTATTTTCGCATCAGCAAATAATTGCTGTGCTCTTGGCCCCATTCCTCCTGTGATGATGACATTTACGCCTTTCTCTTTCAGAAACTGGGGTAAAAACCCGGGCTGATGTCCGGGATTTGCAATAACTTCTTTGCTTATCACTTTATTTTCTTCTATATCCACCAGTGTATATTCAGGGCACCTGCCAAAATGGGCGGATACATTGTCTCCATCTGTAGAAATTGCAATTTTCATTTGCATGCTCTCCTGTCTTAACAATAATAATATTTAGTGTTTTCATGTAATCTATATCTGATTTCATTTCTTTTTAATAAAGGCTCAAGTATTTTTATAACCTCACTTATATTTTCGCCAAGCGAAATACTGATATCTTCAGTTGTAACAGGACGCCTTTTTAAAAGTTCGATGATTCTTTCTTTCAGCTTTTTATTCTTTTCATAAATTTCAGTCATGATCTCAGGCTTAATCTTATCATGTCTAAACGGTTTTATGACTTCCGCCTTTTTATCTGAGCTGTTTTTAAAAAATGCTTCATTTAAGAAATCTTCAAAATACTTTATATTTTTCGCTGTAGGCGCAAAAACTTCCCCGAGTCCTGAAGGCCTTACCGGAGTGTTTATATGTATTTTTTCAACCCTGTCTGCAATATTATTTTCAGCCATCAGATTCCTGAATTCTGAAGCACAGGATAAATTGTCATTAATATTTTTTAATAACATTATTTCAAGCCAGACCCTGCCTGCATAGTTTTCCAGGAACATCTTTATTCCGTTTAATGTATCGTCAAATGTAATTGAACCATCCGGCTGGTTAATTTTTTTAAAAACATTTTCATTGCAGGCATCAAGGGAGATTTTAATAAGATCAGCATTTAATAAATCTTTTGCCACATCTTCTTTGTGCAGAAGGCTCCCGTTTGTTAAAACTGCGACCGGTATGTCAGTGATTTTTTTTACTGAGTCAATCATTGCCCCGATATCAGAGTTAAGCGTTGGCTCGCCTGAGCCTGCAAAAGTAATATAATCTATCTTGCCTGCGCTTTTTATTTTTTCATTCAGCTCCGCGATAAAATATTCCATGCTTATGTCCTTATACCTTTTTCTTTCTGCCGTTTTAATGGTTGTCCTGCCAAGCTGGCAGTATATGCAATCAAAACTGCAGGTCTTGTAAGGAACCAGGTCTATGCCCAGTGAAAACCCGAATCTTCTTGATGGTACCGGACCATAAAATAAATTTTTTTCCCTTTTCAGCATAAATTTTAAAATCCTTTATCAGCCTGTTTTGCCAGCCGGTATTTTCAGCGGGCTTTTTTGACCTGATCATTTTGACAGCATCGCGAAGTATCAGCATTCCCGCCATGTTTCATTAGCGGCACTATAAGCCGGCACCTAAAACTTCAATACTTTTCCAACCGCGCCAGCCAGGCATTTGCATCCAAACTCATTCTTTAATTTTACATATGAGTCGACTCCGGTGCAGTGCATCGGGACAAACAGCTCAATACTGTATTTTTTCAATTCGCTGATTATATTATCAATATATAAGTCATCTTTTTTCGAAAAATGAAGGCCGCCTATAATCGCTATTTTTTTAAAGCCTGGATTCAGCTCTATTGCCCTGCCCAGTATATTCAATATACCGCTGTGTGCACAGCCTGTGATCACCGCCAGGGTTTCCTGCAGCTTTATAAAAACCGATATATCATCCTGAAGCGGATCTATTGTATAAATGCCATTAGCCCATGTATAAAGGTTATCGTCTGAAATTTCTTCATCAATTTTACTGATCTGGCCACTGAAGAAAATATTTCTGCTGATCTCTTCAGGCTCGCTAATAAGTAAAAATCTCGCACCCACTTGTTCGTAAATAGCTCTTTTCTCGGGGATTCCAATATATCTGTCAACCCTCTCAGTTCCGGAAATATTTGAAATGACGGAAATGCTGTCTGCCCCGGCCTTATGAAAATCACCGCAGCGGCTGAATTTTTCAGAAAATATTGATGGATGGGCATAAACATCTATCTCTTTATTTAAATGTTTTAAGATTGAAAGCAAGCCCCCAGTATGGTCATAATGGCCGTGGCTCAAAATAATTTTAGTGATTTTATTTAAATCAATTCCCATGATTTCCGCATTGCCTAAAACAATGTCGCTCTGCCCGCAATCAAAGAGGATGTTTTCATCCTCAAATTCAATTAATATCGAGAGTCCGTGTTCTGCTTTGAGCTTAGGCACATCAACAAAATTGTCTACAAGAATGCTGATTTTCATATTCATCTTTGTCGTAAATTCTTATTAATAATCATTGGATTATGAGCATACACCCATAATCTGGCTCAATTTTAACATTGAAAAGCTATTTATGAAATAGTCTATAAAAATAAACCCGGGAATGGGCCGGTTACCTGAAGCTTTTTAATTCCCGGGTTTATTTTGCGCAAGGATTACTTTTCTTTTTTCGCAGATGACTTTTCAAGCTCTTCCAGCCTTAGCTGTATCTCATCTATCTGTTGTTTTAAAAACCCGGCCTGCTCTTTGAGCATTTCTTTTTCTTCGTCAGCTGTCATTGTCTGAACAACATTCGGGTAAATAACAGGGTTTACAGGTGGAGCATACATGCCGCTCCAGGCAGGCATGCCTGCATTATAACGCTGCCAGCCCGTCAGACCTGTTGCCCAGTACCAGTTCCTGTAGCCGCGTCCACCTCTGCCTCCGGCAAAAAACCTCCCGGCCCTTGGAAATCTTCCTCCTGCCGGGTTGGCATAGCCCGGGACCGTATAGCCTGCACAATAACCAGCCGCTCTTCCAGTCATTGGACCCATGCCTGCAGGACCTGTTCCGTCTCCTCTTGGCATTTCAATTCCCTCCTTTTAATGCATTTGCATCTAATGGTATTACACAATTACTATTGCTTTTTTTACAGGAAAGGTACTGCTGGAAGTAGCTGTCCTGTAAAAATGTCCTGTTAAAACCTGGCACTTTTAGTCACTTACCATCATTAAATAATGAACTATGGTTCAATATTAATATAATGAACTATGGTTCATATGTCAAGTAAAATTTTAAAAATCTTTCTTAAACCGGAATGTTTTTGCACGCAATCCAATTATGCTTGTCACCGGCCAGTCTCTCCACCTCTCTCTTTCCCTCTTGACAAAAAGACAATATATAATATAATTACTAAATAATTTTTCACTTTAAATGAAAACATATTTTACTTAATAATATAAAATTTTTAGTTTTTTTTATTAAAATATGATATAATAATTGATGTGAAGATGCTGAAAAATTAAATTATTTTACGGGAGTTGATATATAAAATGACAGAAGAAAACAAGATAAACGAGCCTGAGGCAATAATGAAAATACCACAGGAGCTGCCTTTGCTTGCATTGAAAAACAGCGTTGTTTTCCCTTTCCTCTCAACACCTCTTGTTGTGGGAAGGAAAAAATCTGTTGAAGCAATAAATAATGCTTCAAGGGAGCATAAGATCATAGTTGTTGTTGCCCAGAAGTTTGAAGGAAAAGAATTAATAGAAAAAGAAGATCTGTATGAAGTCGGGACTGCATGTGCAATCAAACAGGTTGTAAATATTTCCAATGATGAGCTGAAATGTGTTGTGGAAGGCATCTGCAGGGTAAAAATAAAGTACTTCACACAGACTGAACCCTATTTCAGGGTTTCAACTGAAGTAATCGAAGATGAGAATTTCACGACAAATGAGGAGATTGAAAATTTAAATACCACTATACGCATGCAGGTGGAGAAATTTATCCAGCTCGGAATCCCTCTCCCCACTGCTTTTGTTGTGGCAGCTACAAATATCTCAAAACCGGAGGTCCAGGCTGACCTGTTTGCTTCATACTTGTTGTCTGAAGCCAGCCAGAAACAGGCAATACTTGAAGAAACAGTGATTGAAAAAAGACTAAAAAAACTCACTGACTTTCTTGCAGAAGAGCTGCGCAAGTTTGAGGTTCAGTCACAGATAAGAGATAAGGTCCAGAAAGAAGTCGGCAAGACCCAGCGTGAATATTATCTGAGGCAGCAGTTAAAAGCCATAAAAGAAGAGCTCGGTGAAGCAGATGAATCCTTTGAGCTTATCAATGAGCTTGAAAAGAAGCTTGATAACAAGAAATTGCCTAAAGAAGCACTTGAAAAAGTCCGGAAGGAACTTAAAAGGCTCGAAAGCATGAATTCCATGTCGCCTGAGTATTCTTACATCAGAACATACATTGACTGGATGCTGGAAGTGCCCTGGTCTGAAAAAACAAAGGATGTTTTAGATATCAGCAAGGCAAAAAAGATTCTTGACAATGATCATTATGATCTTGAAAAAGTAAAGGAGCATATCCTTGACTACCTTGCAGTCAGAAAACTGAAAGGTAAAAGCACAAAGGGGCCTATCCTCTGCTTTGTCGGTCCTCCAGGTGTGGGCAAGACATCGCTTGGCCAGTCGATTGCAAAAGCCATGGGCAGAAAATTCATCAGGATGTCCATTGGCGGCATAAGAGATGAAGCTGAAATAAGAGGCCACAGGCGGACATATGTCGGTGCGCTTCCCGGAAGGATAATCCAGGGGCTGTCACAGGCAAAGACAAACAACCCTGTGTTCATGCTTGATGAAGTGGATAAAGTCGGCGCAGATTTCAGGGGTGACCCGTCTTCTGCATTGCTTGAAGTGCTGGATCCTGAGCAGAATAACTCATTCAGGGACCATTACCTTGAAGTTCCTTATGATCTTTCAAATGTGATGTTTATAACAACAGCAAACATTCTGGACACCATACATCCTGCGCTCCGCGACAGAATGGAGATAATAGAGATACCCGGTTACAGCTCCGAAGAAAAGGTTCACATTGCAGAGAAATTTTTAATACCAAAACAGGTAAAGGAGCAGGGCATAGAAAAATATGATGTCAGGTTCAGCAAAGATGCTGTGCTTCTTTTAATTGAGGAATACACAAGAGAAGCAGGTGTAAGAAACCTTGAAAGGGAGATCGGCAATATATGCAAGAAAGTGGCGCGTGAAATACTTGAGCATAAGAAACACCCGAAGCTTATAACTAAAAACAGGGTTTCCGTATATCTTGGAGTATCAAAAATATCTCCAAGCGAAATCGAAGACCAGAACAAAGTCGGTGTTGCAACAGGACTCGCATACACTACTGTCGGCGGCGATATAATACTTATTGAAGCAACCCACTATAAGGGCAGCGGCAAGCTGACTCTTACAGGCAGCCTTGGTGAAGTGATGCAGGAATCTGCGAAAGCTGCAATAAGTTATGTGCATTCAAAGGCGCGGGAATTCGGTATAAGCGACCAGATATTCAATAAATCTGATATACACATCCATGTGCCTGCAGGCGCTGTACCAA
>MWAX01000083.1 GCA_002068775.1 Actinobacteria bacterium ADurb.Bin346
TGAAAATGGCGGCCAGGGATTCAAGTTCTCAGAATACAGGGCGAAAGATTTTCTCGAAGCTTTAAAACGCTCTGTTGATTTTTACAGAGACAAAGAGTTGTGGGAGAAAATAATACAAAATGGCATGGCAAGCGATTTTTCATGGAGATATTCTGCCGGCAAATACCGGGAGCTTTATGAGAGCGCAATGGTGAAAAAATGAGCGCAGACGATCAGATTAAAAATTATCAGGACCTGCTGAGGCAATATAATATCCTCAATCAGCTCTCAAGGACTGTATCTTCCACTCTTGACCTGAATAAGATACTCAGAATAATACTCACAGGCGTCACTTTCGGGGACGGCTTCGGATTTAACAGGGCTTTTCTTTTTTTGATTGACCGTGAAGAAAAAAAACTGCTGGGAAGGATGGCAATCGGGCCATCTTCAAATGAAGAAGCCTGGAAGGTATGGGGAGAGATTCAGCAAAGCAGTTTTTCCCTTGAGGAATACCTTAATTCTGAAAAATTCGATACCCAGACCAGAGTGTCGCTGCTGGATGACCAGATTAAAAAGCTGAAGATATCGCTTGTACAGGGTAAAGAGATATCATCATGTCTTGAGGATGGCATCCCGAGAAATGTTGACCTTAGCGCAGGCTATGGCAGTGATGACAGCTACCGGATAACAGATATTTCAAGAATTGAAGCAGGACTTACGGAATTCCTGGACTATCCGAAATTTTGCATAATACCTCTTATAAGCCGGACAAAAAAAGTGGGGATTTTAATTGTCGACAACAAATTCAATCACCGTGAAATCACCAGGGATGACATAGATTTTCTGTTCATGCTCAGCCAGTTTGCTGCATCATCAATAAGAAATACGCTGATATATAATGACCTTAAAGACAGTCTTGAAGCGCTCGCAAAGCTGAATTCAAAACTTGAATTTCTGAAAGAGTATAATGAAAAAATAATTGAGAGTATACCGGTAAGCATTATCGTACTGGATCATGATTTTAAGGTAACCCTGTGTAACAGCAACAGCGAAAAACTCATGGGCCGCACAAAAGATTCGCTCATAGGCAGGAAAATAAGAAAGGGGCTCATATTTCTTGACGAGCTCGACCTTTATTATGAATTATCAAAGGTAATGAAAGAAAAACGTGCTGAAGGCTTTTATAAGACAGTGGTAACTTTTGGCGGCAGGAAAAACAGTGATATCTATGACATAATACTTGTTCCTTTTAAGTTTTCTCCGGAAATACCTGAAGGTGCAGTTGTGATCATTGAAAACATTACAAAGACAGTCAGGCTTGAGCAGTCGCTTGCAGAAGCAAAAAGGCTCTCCGAACTGGGAAGACTTTCAGCAACCGTGGCACATGAAATACGCAATCCCCTCATTGCAATAGGCGGGTATGCCAACAGAGTCAAAAAGAAATACACAGAAAGCGGCCAGATAAATGAGGAAAACCTTGATATAATAATCAGCGAGATTACAAGACTTGAAAAAATCGTCAATGAAATACTGGATTATGCTGCTGAGCGGAAAGTTGAGCACAATGAGATAAATATCGGTAAGGTTTTGCAGGAATGCATATCACTTGCCCAGGCGGCTGCAGAGCAGAAAAACATAGACATTGTCATTGATTGCGGAAGCGATTCAATTTCCAGCCGCGAGATTATAATGAACGGGTCTTTTGACAATCTGAAACAAGCTTTCCTCAATGTGTTCAACAATGCCATTGAGGCAAGCGAGACAAGGGATAAGGTTGGAATATGCATTCAGCTTGAAGAGGACGAAGACGGCAAATACCTTATAATTAAAATAAATAACCGGTCATATCTTGGAAGCGAAGAAGATGCTCATAACATATTTCTTCCATTCTATACAACAAAATTAAGGGGCTCCGGCCTTGGCCTGACGATTACAAAGAGGATAGTTGAGCAGCATGCCGGAAAAATTGATGTAGCAAGCAATATTGATATTGGCACCACTTTTACAATAAAATTACCTTTGGTAAGATTTTAATTTTTTGCGGGAGTTTAAAATGAAAAAGATACTTGTAGTTGAAGACGACATGCCTATCAGAAATCTTTATAAAGAGGAGCTTATCGATGAAGGATATGATGTTGTGACAGCGCCAGACGGGGTTGTGGGTTATGAACTTTTCAGAAAAGAAAAGCCTGACCTCATTACAATTGATATAAAAATGCCAAACATGAATGGTCTTGAGCTCCTGGATAAGATAAGGAAAGAAGATAAATGCATCCCCATAATAATATACTCCGCATACGGCGAGTTTACCCAGAATTTTTCTACCTGGGCTGCAGATGAATATCTTGTTAAATCCTCGGACCTGACAGAATTCAAAAACAGAGTCAGAGAGCTTCTGGACAGGAAATAGGGCCCGTCTCTATAAAAAAACACAGTTTTGGGTATAATTGTTATCCGCGGAAAATCTATAAAAACTCCGCATTGATTATTTAAAGGAGCAGGCATTGCCGGAATACAGAAAAGATATAATACTTGATGAATGGGTCATAATTGCAACCGAGCGTGCAAAAAGGCCTGAAAATTTCAGGGAAGAGAAAATAAAAGTTGAAAAAAAAGAGGGAATTGTTTGTCCATTTGACCGTGGAAATGAACAAATGACACCGCCGGAGGTTTTAAAAGTTGATAAAAACGGAAATGAAGTCCAGGGGGATGGCCCGTGGCAGATAAGGATAGTGCCTAACAAATTTCCGGCACTTGTCGAGCATGCAGAGCCGCTGTCAAGGCAGTATGGAATCTATATGCTGATGGAGGGCTTTGGGATGCATGATGTGGTCATACATTCCCCGGAGCATATCACCAATATCAGTGAGCTTGACCTGGCGCAGACAAGGCTGCTTGTTGAGGTGTATGTGAAACGGCTTCTGGAAATAAAAAAAGATACAAGGATAGAGAGCGTCATAATCATGCTTAATCAGGGTAAGGAAGCAGGCGCCTCACTGGAGCACTCGCATTCCCAGATTTTTTCGCTCCCGCTCAATCCTCCAGCGCTTATGAAAGAGGTCCACGGGACAAGAAGATATTTTGAGAAAACTAAAAAGTGTCCGATGTGCGATATATTAAAATTTGAGCTTAGTGAGAAGAAAAGACTTATTTATGAATGTGAGGATTTTGTCATAGTCCAGCCGTATGCATCCCGAAATCCATTTGAGACATGGGTAGTGCCCAAAAGGCATTTTTCAAATTTTGAAAATATTCTGGAAAAAGAAAGAGACTCTTTTGCAAAATGCCTAAAAATGGTCGTTGACTTCTTTTATTATGAACTTAATGAGCCGGCGTTCAATTACTATATTCATACGGGGCCGCTGCATGATAGTGCAGGCGCGCATTATCACTGTCATTTTGAGCTCATTCCAAAATTCAGTATAAAAGCAGGGTTTGAAATCGCCACAGGTATAGATATTTGCATTACTACTCCCGAATATACGGCTGATTTCATGAATAACAGCGGCAGATTCAATTAAGCTGTAAACCGGGATTGTTATTTTATAAATATGAGTGATAGCAGGAACATAAACAGGGACAATATAAGAATACGCAATATCGCAGTCATTTCACTGGCAGTGATTGCAGTAATTGAAATAATATGTTTCATACTTTACCGGATCGGACAATATGATATCAGGACATTTTATGCGCTTCTTTCAAGCAGCCTTCTGAATTTTATATTTTTTATTATAACTCTTCTCGTGTATATGCGGGCTGCGCATTCGAGTGTGCAGTCAAAGTTAAAATACCTTATGTCAGTGCTGGCTGCAAAAATTGCAGTTTCTGCTGTTGTATTTTATCTGGTTTACAGGTTAAACTATGCCGACATAATGGTTTTCCTGATTTCGTTTTTAATTTTTTTTACTGTATTTTTTAACCTGGAAATATTCCTTATATATAAAAGAGTCCTTTATTATAAACAGTGAGATATTTTGAGATAATTCCTATTGCAGACATATTGTAAACAACTGATTTTATTCCGGGGTGGTATCTTTAAAGTACTTGAACATTTTTATCTTAAGACTGTCGTACCTTTAAAAATCGGACCTGCAGATATTTCAATTATAAATCTTATCCTCTCAATATTTGCGGGTGTGGGCATATTCATCATACTTTCTGTGCTTCTTGCAGTTAAACCTGAAGTCGTGCCGGGTAAATACTGATACGTGCCCGGCTTAAAACCGGCATAATAAAACTTGTAAGTGATGCAAAACAAGTATATATTTGTGTATGCAGGGATTAAAACTCTAAAAAAATAGTAATATTATAATGTCCAGATATATTATCAATGGCGGCAATACTCTTTCAGGAAAAGTCAAAATAAGCGGAGCAAAAAACTCTGCCCTTAAACTCATTGCTGCTTCCATACTCGCAGACTCCAGAGTCACTTTAAAAAATGTGCCGGATATCGAAGATGTCAGGACAATGGTAGAAGTGCTAAGGACTTTAAATGTTTCCGTAGTTTTTAACAGTTCAAATAATATCCTTGAAATAGACCCTTCCACAATAAACTCGTTTGAAGCCCCCTATGAGCTTGTAAGAAAAATGAGGGCGTCAGTGCTTGTTGCAGGACCTCTGCTTGCAAAATTCGGGGAAGTAAAAGTTGCTATTCCCGGCGGCTGCAATATCGGCGCAAGGCAGATAGACATACACCTTAAGGGCTTTGAGGAGCTTGGGGCAAAAAATTTTATTGAGCATGGTTATATCAACTGCAGCATTGATTCAAAAAAAAGTATGCATGCCGGAAGGCGAAAGCTTGCCGGGGCTACTATAAACCTTGACTTTCCATCAAGGGGCGCAACAGAAAATCTCATGATGGCTGCAACTCTTGCAGAGGGGAAAACTGTAATTAATAATGCTGCCCGTGAAAAAGAAATTCCGGACCTTGCAAACTTCCTGATTTCAATGGGGGCAGACATAAAGGGCGCAGGGACCGACAGCATTACTATTGTCGGAGTCCGAAGTTTAAACGGCTCCGTTTACAGCATAATGCCTGACAGCATAGAAGCCGGAACTTTTATAACCGCAGCGGGCCTTTGCGGAAAAAAAGTGGAGATAGAGGATGCCATCCGGGAAAATATGGAAATCTTCTGCCTTAAACTCAGGGAAGCCGGAATTGAGCTGAACAGCACTTCAAAAAACAATATAGTTGTCAGCAGGCCAAAGAAAGCCTTAAGGCCTTTAAATATAAGCACATTGCCATATCCCGGTTTTCCTACTGACCTGCAGCCAATAATAGCGGTCCCGTTAAGCATTGCGCCGGGAGTATCAATAATTACTGAAAATGTGTTTGAGAACAGATTTATGTACGTAGAAGAGCTCAATAGGATGGGAGCAAATATAAAAATTGAAGGGCACCATGCAGTCATTAACGGGGTAAAAAAGCTCTCAGGCGCACCAGTCAAAGCATTTGATTTGCGGGCGGGAGCTGCAATGGTGCTTGCGGGACTGGTTGCAGAAGGAACCACTGAAGTCTTTGATATACACCACATACAAAGAGGTTATGAAAGATTTGCCGATAAACTTACCGGACTTGGAGCAGACATAAAAGTTGTTGATGACTGAGCATAGCAAAACATTATGGAACATTATGTCAGGGACTGTACCGGAGGCCTGCACCAGGATGTTGGGAAATTTTGAAACTTAAATGAGTGAGACCAGCACCAGGGTTGAAAATATGAGCACTATAATTATATAATACTTTTTTGTGCCTTAAAGAGAGCAGATTAAGTAAGACATTGATTAAGTAAGCTACATTTCTAATTTGATTATTGATGAAAAGAGAAAAAAAACAAAATCAGTTAAAGCAGGAAGAAAACGAAAAAGAAACAACCAGACCGGATATCATCCCGGATACCAAGCCTGATACTAAGCTGGATACAAAGCCTGATACCATGCCGGATATAAATGATGGTTCCGGCTCAACACAGGCTGTAAAGCCTGCAAAAAAAGGCTGGAAGGGCCTAAGAACATATAAAAAAGTGCTTATCATCCTGTTTTCCATACTGTTTCTCCTTGCCGCCAGCGGAGCGTGCTTCTTCTATTATTATATAAACAGCGCAAACAAAACTTTAAATTCCGGGACCACTACTCAGATACAGGAGATACTTGCACCTGTTGAAGCTCCGGAAGCGCCAGTTACAATCCTTTTGCTCGGTCGCGACACAAGAGACTCAGAAACTGATATAGGCAGGGCAGATACAATAATGCTGCTGCATATAAATCCTGCAGAAGGAAGAGCAGCCCTTCTTTCAATCCCCAGGGACACTTATGTGGATATTCCCGGCCATGGCAAGAATAAAATAAATGCAGCTTATGCTTATGGCGGGGAAGAGCTTATGATTAAGACAGTCTCCAGTTTTTTGGGCGCTGTGATAAATCATTACATTACCATAGATTTTGAAGGTTTTGTCAAACTCATAGATGAACTTGGAGGGGTTGACGTGCAGATAGACAGGCCGATCCTTGACCCCAAAACAGGTGCATATTTTGCTGCAGGAGCACACCATTTTACGGGAGAACAGGCGCTGGCGTTTACCCGGAGCAGGTCCACTGAATTTGGGGATATCGGAAGAATACAGAGACAGCAGCTTGTATTAAAAGAGCTTGTAAAACAAAAACTTGATTTAAAATATATTTCCAGCATCAATGATTATTTTCGGATACTTGTGGACAATGTAAGGACTGATATCGACATTATGACAATAGCATCCTATGCAAAGTCCGCGCTTGCTTTTGGAACCGATAATATAAGCTCTTCAATCATCCCGTCTCATCCTGAGTGGATCGAAAATAACACAGTAAGCGTGCTCATTCCCGACACTGAAGAAGCTCAGGCAATGTGGCAGAGAATAATATTCGGAAGACCTGCCAGCAGATATGGCATAGAATATATCTCAGGAACAGAAAGCATACCTGAATCCATGGTCAAAGATAAACTCTATAAAGCAGCAATAAAAGTAAAAAATACAGGAGCTGAGGAATGGGTAAGGGGCGGCGAAAAGCCATTTTACCTGAGCTATCACTGGCTGGATTTTGATACTAAAAAAGCGGTTGTTTTTGACGGGGAAAGAACGCTGCTTTCCCAGGATAAAGTGGCGCCTGGCGAAGAGATAGACCTGAGCCTGCAGGTTTTGTCACCCCCCGTTCCCGGGCAGTATATTCTTCAAATAGATATGGTCCACGAGGGCATGACATGGTTTTCTTTTCAGGGCGTACCGCCTCTTGAGAAATATGTATCAGTAAATATTGATTATGCAGCATCATACAATGATGGCGGCTCCACGCCAAATAAGGTCGAGCCCGGCCAGGAGTTTGTCACTTATGTCACTGTAACAAATAATGGATTTATGACGTGGGAAAATAATGTGGT
>MWAX01000084.1 GCA_002068775.1 Actinobacteria bacterium ADurb.Bin346
GACTTCAAACCCCTTAAAACCAAAGTCCGACTTCCATCTCTCGCCTGTTATATAGTTTATAAATGCGGCCAGCGAAGTGATTTTGCCATATCCCTGGAAAGACCTGATGGGAATATAAAGGTACAGAAGGTTTGGAAATATTATAAGCGCCAGTATTATAAAGAACTTCTTTATTTTAAATACCTGCCTCCATTCAGTATAAATCGGAAAAAGAATAAATGCAGGCGCAAGAAAAACTGAGATGGGATGATTTGTAAAGGAAAGGCCTATGAGAAAATAATAGAGGTATAAAAACCCGTTGTCCCTTGTTGTGTGCCAGTAATATCCCGTCAGCATAATAATCGCTGAAAAGAATGTGTTGAGCGTATAGACTTCTATCCTGTTTGTCTGGAGCCAGAATACTTTAAAGAAACCAAAAAATATAACTGTTATAAATGCAATATAATATTCGTTCCGGAGTATATTTTTAATAAAAATAAAAATGATAAAAAGGGTCATTGCGCCCCAGAAAACTGAAAAAAGGTTTAACCTGAAAGCCATTGTGCCTATGGGGAGGAAAGAAAAAAGTTTTCCTAAAAGAAAAGCTACCGGAAATCCGGTGGTCTGGCCAACATAAAGGCCCGGTATCTGTATGTGCAGCCATGTAGAATCCCAGCCTGCTGTTTCGGGCTGCATAGTACGCAAAAAAACTGCAAAGGGCAATGCAAAGCTCAATAAATAAAAAATATAGACATAGTTTTTGAATATAAAAGCTTTAAAACCTGTTTTTTCCAATCCCATCAGTTTATTTCCTGTTTCCTTCACTGTCCAGGCAGTTGCGAACTGCATTGAAAACAAGGCTTGCCACAAGCGCGCCGCCATCAGAAGTCCAGTGCATCCCGTCAGAGCTGACATATCTTTCAGGATCCTGTGACATCGGCCCATAAATGTCGACATACGTAACGCCATTTGCAGAGCACACTTTCTGCAGTACATCATTATAATCCAGGTAACCTTTTTTTGCAGGATTTATCCCGGTATCTATATATCCTATTGAATGGACAATTGGAGTGGCTCCTATTGCTTTTACTTTTTGTATCAGTTCGGCAATGCCATCTGCAAACAACTGCGTGCCGCTTCCAGCATCATTTGTTCCATAGCCGATTACAATAATGCCCGGCTTGTACACTGCAACAGTCGAATCAAATCTTCTTACCCCCTGATAAGCCATCTGCTGGGGGACACCGCTGCCGATTGTCCTGAATTCTGCATGAGGATAATTTGATTCCAGCAGATAATCAAGATTTGCCGGCCAGTTGGTATATGTAATAAGCGAATCACCCATACAAACAACAGTCTGGAAAATAAAGGACCTTACGTTTATTGACGCAGGCTCGACCCTGACATTCTGGCTGTCGCCTTCTATGTAAAAGCCGGAGTCTATCCTGCCCCCTTTTACAAGTGAGCTGTTTATTTTTACACTGAACTCAAAATTCATTTCCCCGCTGACTTCAAGATTTTCTATATTCCAGGACAGGGTGTTTGATCCCGCATCATAGCTTGCCGTATCTTTATTATTTTCTGAGCCCTTAACATAAGTGGTGGACTCCGGTATCGGGCATATAAGCTTAAAATCCTTTCCGGCACGAAGCCCGGTATTTTTTACATTGATGTCGTATTTAAGGATATCCCCTGCCCACACGCTTCCACCGTCAGCATCAGTTACCGAGTTGGATGATCTTCCAAAATCCGGAAATCCCAGGACCTTTCCTGAAGCTGAAGCCTCATTTACTTTACTTCCGCCATATTCAACACTTGCAGTGTCAGTAAACTTTTCAAGATGGTTAAAATCATTTCCTGCTGTCGCTGTAAAACTGAGATTCTGTTTTTCTCCGGCTTTCAGCTCATTTAGCTCCCAGATAATGATCTCTTTGTTATTATTATTTATTTCGTTTTTCTGTGCGCCGGGTTTAATGGATTTTTTATCCAGGATGAACTTATCCGGCACAATATTTATTACCCTGATATTTTGGGCATTCATATTTCCGCTGTTTGCCAGCGAGATAATAAATTCCACTTTGTCGCCAATGCTTATATCTGCGCCATTTAAATCACTTATTTTAATCTTAAAACCTGACAAATCAGGGCTGCTTGAAACCCTGCTCACAACAGCTCCGGCAATATTAAAATCATGGGATTTTCCCCTTGCAGTATAAGTAAATTGCACTTCAGCGGTTTTGATTTCCGTACCATTATCAAGCGGGCTGTCGACCCTCACTTTAAAAGAAACGCTCCCTGCCGTATTTTTTGCAAGAGACCCCACAGAAAATATCAGTTTTCCTGAAGCGCTGTCAATTTCTGCCTGGGGACTGGAACTTAAATATTTTGTATTTGAAGGTATTGCGGTGCTTATTTTAAGGTTTAAAACTTCCGTACTGCCCGCATTAAAGAAATTTATTTTATATTCTTGTTCTTCTCCGGGCGTCAGGCTCCCGGCTTTTGCGGCTATTATGCTGTTTGAAGAATCTTTTGTAAAATTTGGTTTATTGTAATAGAAATAGTAAATATACAGCGCTGCAGATGCTGCGGCCAGCAAAAACATTGCGGCTGATGAAACTATTATCCAGAGCTTCTTCTTTTTTGTCATTTGAAAAAATAATGTCCTGCAGATAATTTATTTTAAACAGTTTTTAAAGCCTCAAGAATAACCTCAGAAATATAACTTACTTCCTCATCGTAAAGCTCAGGGTATATCGGAAGCGACACTATCTCTTTTGATACTTTTTCAGTTACCGGAAGGCTTCCCGCTCCATGCCCAATGCCTGCTTTTTTATAAGCTTCCTGCAAATGGATAGGATACGGATAGTGTATAAGTGTCTTAATGCCTTTTTCTTCAAGATAATCCATAAACCGGTCCCTGTTTTTTACCCTTATAACATACAAATGATATACATGTCTGCAGCCTTTATCCACTGCTGGTAATCTGGCGCAGGTTTTCTTTAAAGCATTGCCATACTTTCCCGCAATTTCTATTCTTCTTTCGTTCCAGCCTTCAAGATGCTTTAATTTGAAACGCAGATACGCTGCCTGCAGTTCATCAAGCCTGGTGTTTATTCCTTCGATAATGCTGAAATACCTGTTTTGCTGCCCGTAGTTTCTGAGCAGTTTGAGCTTTTCTGCTATTTCAGCATCATTTGTGACCACCATGCCGCCGTCCCCGAATGCGCCAAGATTCTTGCTCGGATAAAAAGAAAAACATCCCGCATTGCCAAAGCTGCCGGCTCTTTTTTCTTTTAGCTCTGCGCCATGAGACTGCGCGCAGTCTTCAATGACTTTAAGCCCGTATTTTTCGGCAATCGGCATTATCCTGTCCATGTCGCAGGGATTGCCGTAGAGATGCACGGGCATTACAGCTTTTGTTTTGTCCGTAATGCAGGATTCTATAAGGGCAGGATCAATATTGAAAGTGGATTCCTCAATATCTGCAAAAACAGGGACTGCGCCTGCAAGCCTTATAGCTGCTGCAGTGGGCACAGCAGTATTTGCAACTGTTATTACTTCATCGCCTGCTTTTATGCCGCAAGCAAGCAGCGCAAGATGCAGCGCTTCGGTGCCTGAGCCCACACCTGTCCCGTACCTGCATCCGCAGTAAGCGGCAAATTCCTTCTCAAAACCGGACACATTTTCCCCGAGTATGAAATTGCCTTTTTCAAATACAGCTTTTGTTATGCCGTCAAACTCATTTCGGTATTTTTTATACTGGCGGGAAAGGTCTCCAAAGGGTATTTTATCCATTTTTTTTAAAATATATGAAGTTTTCTAAAAATAATTGTCTTTGTATTTTTTATAATAATCAAAGGTATATTCAAGCCCCTTTTCAAGACTTATTTCAGGTGACCATTTAAGCTCACTTTCAATCTTTGCATAATCTGCATAAAAATCGCCTATGTCGATTATCTTTCTTTCAGGCGGGAAAGGGACAATCTTATAACTTCCGCTTCCGTATATCCTTAGCATCAGCTCGACAAGCTCAACCAGGCTTATTCTTTCGGTTCCTCCGAGGTTATAAAAATTGCCGTACGAGCTTTTGTTTGCCCCTGCAATTAAAAATGCTCTTACAGCATCTTCAACAAAATTAAAATCTCTTTTCTGCATGCCGTCTCCAAAAATGCTTATTGTCTCTCCTTCTATTATCTGCCTGATAAACCATCCAAAAAATCCCTGGCGGTTATGCTTAAGAAGCAGCCTGGGCCCATAAGTGTTTGTCAGGCGCAGGGACACTGACCTTATACCATAAACATTATTATATAAAATATGGTACCATTCTCCTGCCATCATATTTATGCCATTGACATCCGTGGGATGGACAGGGTGTTTTTCATCAACAGGCAGATAGTCAGGTTTTCCATATTGCTGGCGGGTGCCTGCATAAACTATTACCACATCCTTATTATATTTTTTACAGGACTCCAGAAGTGAAAGCTGGCTCCTGCAGTTTATATCAAGGTCTGTGTATGGATCCTTCATGCTGTCAATATGGCTCACCTGTCCGGCAAGGTTAAAGATATAGTCCATCTTTTTTACCAGGTAATTCATGCTGGATTCATCACGCACATCAGCAATATTGACCTTTAATTTATCCTTTACGGGCTCTATGTTAAAAAGGTTTCCGCCATAATCTTCTATAAGCGAGTCTACGATTATGACTTCTGCGCCCATGCCACAGAGCGCTATGGCAAGGTTGCTCCCTATAAATCCGAGCCCGCCGGTAATTAAAACTTTTCTGTCCCGGTAAGTATTTTCAAGAAAACTCCAGTCAGTTTTTGAGCTGCTGTCTGATATGGCCTGACGCTTTTTTGCAGCACTGTTTTTTTCAGTTTTTTTATATTCTTCCATTTGCAGTTATCTTGTATTATTTACTTACTTACTTATTGTCAGGCTAATAAATATTTTTTATCCTCACTCTGTACCAGAGCCTGACAAGGTTTTTTATCACATTAAACACTCTTTTAAAGTTAAAGAACTCGGATTTTCCGCTTACCCTGTAATAATGATGAACAGGCACTTCAGCAAATCTGCAGCCCCTTTTTGTCATCCGGGCAATCATTTCAACACAGATGACACCGCTGTTGTAATTGAGTTTCAAATCATCAAATATTGACCTTCTTATAAGTCTGAAGTCACAGTCGACATCCCTTATTTCAAAACCAAAAAGCATTTTTGTAATGTGATGGTAGATTCTTCCAAGTATTTTTCTGTACACAGGATCCGAACGGCTGATCTTATAGCCGTTTACTACATCCACTTCGTCACTGAATTTTTCAATAAGAAGCGAGAGCTCCTGAGGATTATACTGGGCATCTCCATCTGTATAGAATACAAGGTCATATTTTGCATTATAAAAACCGCTTTTTAAGGCTCCCCCGTAACCCCTGTTTTTTTCATGTGTTATTATCCTTAATTTATCGATTTTTTTTCCGAGCTGCTCGAGCACCAGTTTTGTAAGATGCCTGCTGCCGTCATCTACAAGAATGATCTCGTATTCGGCTGCATATTTTTCAAGAACGCTGTTTACAAGAAGGACCATGCCCGATATTGTGCCCCAGTCATTGTAGACCGGAAAAAATGCAGAAATGGAATATTTCTTTTTAAGGTTTCCGGCTGAAACTTCAATAAAATTATTTTCGTTATTGCCTTCCATGTCTTTTATTTTTTGCCTGCTCTTATGTAAAGAATAGTGTTTTTCTTTATTATTTATTATTTAATATACTTCTTTTCTATCTTTCTTCTCTGTTTTTCTTTTCTGCAATATAATCTGCCAGCGCTTCTTTCCAGTGCCTCAGGTCACGGATTCCGGCCTGCCTTAAATT
>MWAX01000085.1 GCA_002068775.1 Actinobacteria bacterium ADurb.Bin346
CTTTTTGATCAATTAATTCAATTCCTTTAACCAAGCCATTAAAGACTTATTTTTCTGCCATGAAGGTATTTCACCTGCAAAAGCATATGAGGATACTTTTTCTAAAGCTTTTCTTTTCATCTCTCCATCAATACGGGCATAAATTTCACTTGTTTGAATACTTGCATGCCCAAGCAGATCTCTTATATATATCAGTTCCACCCCTGCTTGAAGCCAATGGACCGCCCGGGAATGGCGAAGGCAATGCGGTGAAATAGTTTCAGGCATTAGTTCAGGTTGTTTTTTTCTAACCATATCAGAATATCTTTTCAGTATATGGCTTATACCTTGCCGGGTTAATTTATTTTGTGAATGGTTTGTAAATAAATATTCTGTCATTTTAAAAGAACCGGTAAGTAAAAAATCTTCTAAGTACTGACAAAGCATACCTGAAACTGAAGCCTCTAGTGGTACGAATCTGCTTTTTCCTCCTTTTCCAGTAAGCTTTACAAGAGAACAGGAGTTATGCATTACATCCGATACTTTTAGATCTGCTATTTCCTGTACCCGGGCTGCAGTTGCATACATTAAGCCCAAAATCATAAGATGTTTTCTTCCACTTTTTTTACCGGTATCAGGCGCACAAAGAAGTGCTTTAACTGCTTCTGTTGATAAAAAATTTATTGTTTTTGCCGGCTGCTTTTTAAATGGTATTGATAAAATTTGCTGGAACCGGTACATCTTATCTGGCAGCTCTCCTTGAAGATATAGATAGAATGAATGAACTGCAGCAAGCCTTTGATTTCTTGTAATAACAGAACAGCCCCGCTCATTTTCAATCCATTGCAAAAAACGTATGATAAAATCTTTGTCAATTACAGATAGATTCAGTTTTTTCTCTTTTATCTTTTCTTTATCCTTTGCAAAAATTAGCAGTAACTTAAAAGCATCCCTGTAAGAAGAAATCGTATTTGCGCTGCAGCCTTCAATGCCTGGAAGGTGTTTTGATAAAAAATTTGTAAGATAATATGCAAAATCAGTTGGTTTCATCTTTATACACCTCCGGATAAACATATGAAGTGGTATTTTCAGCTTGCCTTACTATATCAGGATACAGTTCCTCTGTTAGCCTGAGATATTTTTCTGTTGCCCTTATTGAGCTGTGCCCCAGATAAGTTGAAAGTACAGGAAGTGCACAGTACAGGTCTATTTTCTTATCTGAGATTTCTTTTAGTGAATGACAACAAAATACATGCCGAAGATCATGAAGACGGGGTCCTTTGCCTCTTCCCCTGTAAGGAATAGCACTTTTCCAGAGAAGCTCACGAAACCGGTTATATACTGTGCAATTGCTGCGCTGGCTGCCGTTTTGGTTTTTAAAAAAGTAATCATTTTGACATGAGTTCTTGTGTACCTTTTTGTAAAAGATTCTGCATATTAAATTTAGAGACTCTGACATAGGAACCAATCTGTCTTTGTTATATTTAGATTTTTTTATGGTAAGAATACCACCAACTAAATCCACATCCCCAACTTTTAAATCAAGAGCTTCCGATATCCTTAGTCCACAGCCGTATAGCATTCTAAAAAGTACGGGATAAACAGTAGCGCTGTTATAGCGACAGTTTGGTTTTAGCCTGTCAACTTCTTTAAAAATTCTTAAGATCTCATCATGGGTAAATATGTATGGAACAAAGGATGAAGTATGTTTTGAAGGTTTGGTAGCAGCAGGTATATATGCCTGGTATCCCTTCTCATTTAAATATATTGCAAATTGTCTTAAATCACTTACCCTGTTTGCATGATTTTTAGCTGTCTCGTGAGCTCGTTTACTGCAATATTCTAAAACGGCATCTTTTGAGAGCTTATCTTTTAAAATACCAAAGCCTTCTAAAAATTTGATAAACCTGCCAAGACTCTCTTCTTCTGATTTGTACTTATATCCCTGGGCACGTTTATATGATAAGAAGTCCTCCAGCTGTTTTTTTAAAAAAGCTATATTTTTATTGTTTGTATTTTCCATAACTCTTACACCTTTCCGCCAATATCCGGAACATCAAGAGCACATTCTCTTAGATGAGAAACATCAATTTTTAAATATACCTTGGTGACTTCCGTACTTGTATGAGACAATATCCCGGATATTACCGGCAGGGGTACATTTGCCTCAAGCATCATACTGCTTAGTGAATGCCTCAGTGCATGCGGGCCATGCTTTTTTCCTGGCGGTACATAAATTTTGGCTCTTTTTATATATTTATTTACAATTTCATAAAGAGAATGAGCCTGCAGCTTTTCCGGAGGATTTTCAATCCTTAAAAATACATACTCACTTGTAACCTTTGGACGCAAACGAAGATAATCAATTATTGCATCGCCTACTTCATTTAAAAGTGGAAGCTGCAGTAATTTTTTTGTTTTTTCCTGTACTATCTCAATTAAATTCTTCTCCCAGTTAAGACTGCTAAAAGTCAGGTTAATAATATCTGAAGCCCTTAGCCCCAGTCTTGCAGCAAGAAGGAGCATGGCATAATCACGTATTTCTTTAATGTTGCTCCTGTCTATGCAGCTTAATATTTTTTCCACTTCATCTTTTGAATATGCAGATGGTATTGTTTGCTCTCTTGCAAGCCTAATTGATGGAATCACAAATGATAAATTCTTATCTGTGTATCCTTTCTCGTAGACAAAAGATAAAAAACCTCGCAGACATGTAAAGGTATTTCTTACTGTTGATGCAGTATACTTTGCCAAAAACCGGATAAAACCATTAACATGAGATATATCCAGTTCTTCTATCTTTTTAATTCCAATATCACAAAGATAATTGCTAAACCTCTCAAGATAAGAGCTTATGGTCTGTATGCGCACCTTTGAGAGACCTTCTGCTTTTCTGTATACTATGTATGAATTAATCTGCTTTTTAAATGCCTCTGGAAAAATATATTTTTTTCTTTGAGGTCTTTTTGTTGAAATTATTTCATACTTGTAGTACTCATCAATTCTGTTAACCGCCCTTACTTTTTCTTCCATAGTGTACTTTACAGGGTAATTGGAAATGAATTTACACCTCTTCTCAAGAAATTCCATTCCGATCTCAGTTGTATAAAATCTGATATTTTTGTTTTCTGCAAATGTCTCAAATGATTTCCAGACTTTTTCATAGGATTTAAGTGTTTCTTCTGAATACTTAAGTTCGCGCATCTTCATGAGCACAATTTCTACTAGCTCATGAATTGTTTTTTGATTTTTCATTTGACAATACTCCTTTTTAAAATGATAAGGAGTATATTTTAAATGTAACTTGAAATA
>MWAX01000086.1 GCA_002068775.1 Actinobacteria bacterium ADurb.Bin346
CAAACACCTGCAATTACATAGCCGAGCCATGAAAAGAAGAACCAGCCAATGTAAGGAATCAGACCAAGTATTACTGATATTACTATTATTGCTGCAATTTCAATAATACCAAGAATAAGAGCCTGAAGCGCGTTCCATTTAACAAACCTGTTTTCTTTTTCCATGATCCAGATGATCAGTCCGCCTAGCCAGCTGAACAGATAGGCAATGAGATTGGCTACTTTTGGATCCATTCCTGTTGAACTTTTCTTTGTTACATCTTCATCATAATTTTTTGCTTCATCTGCCATAAAAACCTCCTTTATATTTATGGCTATTTTTTTTAATTTAAAGTAAAGAATTAATACAGCCTATTGATAACCAGACGTATAATTGTTTAAAAAGTGTCCGGATATACTATTCTGCAAATCAAAAGTTAATTCTTTTACCTGCACAAGACTGTAGTATTTTAGTAATTATTATAATAGATATAAATAAAAATAAATATTAATTTTCTGGAAAAACAATCGAATATGATGCCACCAGGTCACCTTCTGAAACATCCATCACTTTTACACCCTGGGTCGTGCGCCCGGTCCTGCGAACTGATGATGCAGGAATCCTTATCAGTATGCCGTTTGTAGTGATAATGATTATTTCATGTTCATCCTTGATTATCCCTGATCCCGCTACACGGCCCTTCTTTTCAGTAAGCGCAACTGTCTTCACGCCTAGTCCGCCTCTTCTCTGCCTGGTGTATTCAGTAATTGCGGTTCTTTTTGCAAACCCGTTTTCTGTCAGTATCAGAATGTCCCCATGTATATCTTTTGATACCATCATCGCAAGTACCTGATCTCCTTTTGAAAGCTTCATGCCTCTGACTCCCTGGGTCGCTCTGCCCATCGGTCTGCAGTCTTTTTCTGAGAATTTTATTGCCTGGCCATTTTTTGTCACCATCACAACTTCTTCATTTCCGTTGGACCTTTCAACACTTATCAGCTCATCCTTTTCCATCAGGTTGATTGCAGCAAGCCCGTCTCTGCGGGAACTGTCATAATCTGACATTGCAGTCTTTTTTATCATTCCATTTTTTGTTGCCATGATTAAAAAGTCGCTTTCGCCATATTCTTTTGTTGCAATTATTGCCGCCACCCGCTCGCCTGACCTGAAAGGAAGAAGGTTCACTATTGCTTTTCCTTTTGCAGTCCGGCTTCCTTCAGGAAGCTCATGGACTTTCAGCCTGTAGACTTTGCCAAAGTTTGAGAAAAACATCATATAGTGATGTGTTGACGAAATAAACAAATGCTCAACGAAATCATCTTCTTTGAGGTTAAGCCCTGTCACACCTTTGCCGCCTCTTTTCTGCTTCCTGTAGGTTACAAGAGGCACTCTCTTTATGTATCCTGAATGTGTTATGGAAATCACATTTTCTTCCTCTGCAATCAGGTCCTCTATATCTATTTCTGAAGAGCTGGCTGAAATCTCTGTCCTTCTTTCGTCACCATATTTCTTTTTTATCTCATTAAGCTCGCTCTTTATCACTCCGTAAACAAGTTCGTCGCTTCCGAGAAGTTTCTTCAGTTGCTTTATTTTTTCTTCGAGCTCTTTTCCTTCCTGTTTTACTTTTTCTCTCTCCAGTCCGGTGAGTCTCTGCAGCCTCATGTCAAGAATTGCCTGTGCCTGGATTTCGGAGAGCTTGAATTTTTTCATTAAGCGCTCTTTTGCAGTGGGAACATCTTTTGAAGAACGGATTGTGCTTATTACTTCGTCCAGGTTATCAAGGGCTATCAGCAAACCCTTAATGATATGCAGCCTTTCTTCTGCAACTTTTAACTCATACTTTGACCTGTTGACAACTATTGTGAACCTGTGCTTTATGTATTCCTGCAGAAGACCTTTAATGTTTAAGGTCTTTGGCACGCCATCGACCAGGGAAAGCATTATAATGCCTACTGTGGATTCAAGCTGTGTATTTTTGTAAAGGTAATTGACTATTACATTTGGTATGACATCCCTTTTTAAATCAATGACTATACGCATTCCGCTCTTGTCCGATTCATCGCGCAGGTCGCTTATGCCTTCAAGTTTTTTACTCCTGACCAGTTCGGCAATATATGCGATAAGGTTTGATTTTTTAACTTCATAAGGCAGCTCATTTATAATAATCTGGGTCTTGCCTTTGGACGACTGCTCAATATGTGCCCTGCCCCTTACCTTTAGCCTTCCCCTTCCAGTTTCATAAGCTTCTCTTATCCCTTCAATTCCCATAATGATTCCGCCTGTCGGAAAATCAGGACCCTTTATTTTCTTTATAAGATCTTTTACATCAGCATCAGGATGGTCTATCAGGTAAATGGTACCTTCCACCACTTCATTTAAGTTGTGCGGTGGTATATTTGTTGCCATGCCAACTGCAATACCTGATGAGCCGTTTACCAGAAGATTGGGAATTTTTGCAGGAAGCAGTGCCGGCTCTTTAAGCGACGCATCAAAGTTATCGGTAAACTGAACTGTTTCCTTATCAATATCCACAAGTAGTTCTTCAGCAATTTCTGCAAGTCTTGCTTCCGTGTACCTCATTGCCGCAGGGCTGTCGCCGTCAACTGAACCAAAATTTCCATGCCCGTCTATTAACGGATAGCGCATTGAAAAATCCTGTGCCATGCGTACCAGTGACTCATAAACTGCGGTATCGCCGTGGGGATGGTATTTTCCAAGGACTTCTCCGACTATCCTTGCGCATTTTTTAAACTGGGAATTATGCCTCATCCCCATATCGTGCATGGCATAAAGTATCCGTCTGTGAACCGGTTTCAGGCCGTCTCTTGCATCCGGCAGCGCTCTTCCTATGATTACGCTCATCGCATAACTGAGGTAAGATTCCTGCATTTCTGATTCTATTTCTACGCTTTTAATTTTTCCTCTGAGTTCAAATACCATTAAATATCCGCCTGATTATCTATAAATGATTTTAAATAATTAAATATCTATAAATGAAACATCCTTTGCATTTTTCTCAATAAATTCACGCCTTGGCTCAACTTTGTCGCCCATCAGTGTAGAAAAAATATCATCAGCGATAAGCACGTCATCCACCTCCACTTTCAGGAGAGTGCGTGTCTCCGGATTCATCGTGGTTTCCCAGAGCTGCTCCGGGTCCATCTCGCCAAGACCTTTGTACTGCTGGACTGAAACTCCCTTAGTGCCTGCTTTTTGCTTTATTTTTTCAAGCTCCCTGTCATTGTAGGCATAATATGTTTCTTTTGCATGTCTTATCTGGTAAAGCGGGGGCTGAGCAATATATACATATCCGCTCTTGAAAAGATTGTTCATATATCTGTAAAGAAAAGTAAGTATAAGTGTCCTTATATGGGCACCATCCACATCTGCATCAGTCATTATTATAATCTTGTGATATCTTGAATTATTTATATCAAATTCTTCAGCAATGCCTGCGCCCATCGCTGTAACCATTGCCTGTATTTCCTCGCTTGACAATATTTTATGAAGCCTTGCTTTTTCAACATTTAAGATCTTGCCTTTTAGCGGCAGTATTGCCTGGAAGCGCCTGTCCCTTGCCTGCTTTGCGCTGCCGCCTGCTGAATCGCCCTCAACAAGGAATAGCTCGCAAAGCTCCGGCTCGCTGAGTGAGCAGTCAGCAAGTTTGCCCGGAAGCGAGCTCGATTCTAGCAGCGATTTCTTGCGCGTCAGATCTCTTGCTTTTTTAGCAGCATTTCTTGCGCTTGCAGCTTCAATGCATTTAGCTACTATTGCTTTTGCAATTTGAGGATTTTCGCCGAGAAACTCTGAAAGCTTTGCATTGACCGTAGATTCAACAAAACCCTTGATCTCGCTGTTGCCCAGCTTTGTCTTTGTCTGCCCTTCAAATTGCGGCTCTTTTAGCTTTACGCTTATTATCGCAGTAAGGCCTTCCCTGATATCTTCACCTATTAAGTTTTCGTCCTTTTCTTTTAGCTGTCCGGAACTTCTTGCATAATCATTTATTGTTCTTGTTATTGCACCTCTGAACCCGACCAGATGCGTCCCGCCCTCTGTGGTATTGATATTGTTTGCAAATGAAAATATGCTCTCATTGTAACCCTGGGTGTATTGCATGGCAATCTCGACTTCATGGCCGGCTTCTGAGTTGCTTATGTAAATCGGGTTTTTGTGAATCACTTCTTTTTTCTCGGACAGAAACTTCAGGAAATCAATTATTCCCCCCGTGTAATGGAAAACTTCTTTGGCA
>MWAX01000087.1 GCA_002068775.1 Actinobacteria bacterium ADurb.Bin346
CATAATCTTTCCTGTAGACTTTCCCTGGTGCTATTATATAAACAGGCGGCTGGTATTTTTCCATATATCTTATCTGCACGGGAGAAGTCTGTGTCCTTAACAGTGTCTCTTCTGAAATAAAAAAAGTATCATGAAGCGACCTTGCGGGGTGGTCAGGCGGCGTATTTAATGCTTCAAAATTATAATAATCTGTCTCAACCTCCGGACCTTCTGCCACTTCAAAACCCATGCCAATAAATATCTCTTCAATTTCTTCAATTACCTGCGTAATGATATGCTTTTTGCCTCCTGCAGCCATATTGCCTGGAAGGCTAAGGTCTATTTTCTCCTTTCGCAGGTCCAGGTCAAACTGTATATTTTTAAAATACTTTTCTTTCCGGTCAATTGCAGATTCTATTTCCTTTTTTACAATATTGGTTTTTTTACCTGCATCAGGCCTTAACTCTTTTGGCAGTGCTCCAATATTACCCAGGATTGTTACAATCAGGCTTTTTGAGCCGGTATATTTTGTCTTTATTTTATACAGCTCATCAAGGCAGGAGACTGTTTCCATCTCACTCCTGAAATCCCCGATCTCTGTATTTAATTTTTTTTCTATCTCATTTATTTCCATATTACACAGTAACTTGCTGCTTCTTTGCAGTTTCCGCAAGCTTCGTAAAAGCTGCCGGATCATTTGTGGCAATTTCTGAAAGTATCTTCCTGTTTATATCCACTTTTGCAAGTTTTAAGCCATTTATAAATTCATTATAGGAAATGCCATTCAGCCTTGCAGCTGCATTTATCCTCGTAATCCACAGGCTCCTGAACGTCCGCTTTTTTGTTTTCCTGTCCCTGTATGAATAACTCAGTGCTTTTAAAAGCTCCTGTTTGGCAAGCCTGTAACTCCTGCTGCTTGAGCCATAATACCCTTTCGCTTCTTTAAGGACTTCGCTGTGTTTTGCCCTTTTTATAACTCCTCTTTTTATTCGAGTCATTTTAATCTACACCTCTTTCAAATTAAATCCGAACATTTATGACCATTTTACCTGCCCAGCAGCCGTCTGATCCGCGGATAATCAGAAGCGGAAATCTCTGTCTCCTGGCCAAGATTTCTCTTTCTTTTAGCATTTTTCTTTGTGAGAATATGGCTCTTATAAGCTTTAAGCCTTACTATTTTTCCGGTTCCTGTCAATTTGAACCTTTTAGCTGCCCCTCTATGTGTTTTGATTTTCGGCATTTACTACACCTTCCCTTCTGGATAAAAACTATTTCTGTCTTTAACATTCTTATAAAACCTGAACCCGGTAAAAAGCCTATACAGGCTCGAGTATCATCACAATATTATACCCTTCAAGTTTAGGCCTTTGCTCAATGATGCACCTGTCGCCGAGCTCATCAAGCATATTATTTAAAAGATTCATCCCGAGTTCTGAATGAATCACTTCCCTTCCCTTAAAAGACATGGTTACCTTCACCTTATTGCCTTTTTGCAGGAACTTCTCTATTTGTTTTGTCTTTATGCCCAGATCATTTTTGTTTATTTTTGGTCTTAATTTAATTTCTTTTATAACTATCTGGGTCTGCTTTTTCTTTTTTTCTTTTTCAGAAATCTCAAGCTGGTATTTGTATTTACCAAAATCCATTATTCTGCATACAGGCGGAGATGCATTTGGAGCAACTTCCACAAGGTCCAGCTCCTTTGAATACGCCAGCTTTAAAGCTTCTTCGACTGATGTGATGCCAACCTGGGAACCGTCTTCATCAATCAGTCTTACTTTTGGTACCCTTATTTGTTCATTAACCCTGATGTTTTTAATAATTTACATTACCTCCGTACATTTTTTTTAAAACTTTTTTATAATAAAAAAAATAGGCAGAAACCATCCACCTATTTTAATTACTTAAAATATTAACCAGGTAAGCATTTATATGAATATTTCATGTAAAACCTGTGCGGCAAAATACCGGACAGGTTGCCATCTGGTGAGAAATAAATGATTTCTATTTCTTCTTCCAATATTAAATTATAATGGAATTTAACACTTTGATTAAAGTCCGAGTGAAATTATATATATTTTTTTTAATTTGTCCACTGTTGATAAAAAGATGCTGATAAAAAATCAGCTGACAGCCTGCTTTTCTTCATCCGGCACATATTCTTCATTCCAGACCTTGTCTGCAATCCTTCCATAAGCGCACGAATACTCGTCGAGCTGTTTTGCAAGGTCAGTTATTATTGTCTCTGCGCCATCATGTGTTGAATAAGCCCCTGTTTCAGCTACTATATCCCTCAGTACCTGTGGATTATCTATTATAGTACAGGGCCTTAAATGATTCTCAGTATAGGGCTGTCTTTTCCTGAAAGCCATAAAAAACGGGCTGGTAATGACTTCGGCAAGACTTTTTTCCTTTATATTATCTGCAGCAAAATGCACGAAAACGCAGGGCTCAACATCGCCGTTTACATTTATATGCAGATAATTTTTACCTCCTGCCATGCACCCATTAACAAGATTTCCGTCATTCCAGAAATCAGCAACAACTATGTTTTTAGTCTTTCTTATTTCAAGAATCCTTTTCCTTCTGTAATCCCTCTGTTCAGGTGTTGGCATAAGATCAAGATTGGGTTCTCTTCCTATTGGTATGTAATTAAAATACCATCCAATAAAACAGCCTTTATTTACAAAAAAATCAATAAACTCATCGCTTACAACCAGATCATTATTTTCCCTGGTCGCAGTTACGGAAAAACCGAACAGAACTCCATTGCGATTAAGTGCATCCATAGCATCCATTATCCTGCCCCATGTTTCGCTGCCTCTTCTTGCTGCAGTCTCTTTTTCAAATCCTTCAACGCTGATACAGGGCACAGCATTCCCGAGCTCTGCAAGTTTTTTTGCAACCTCATCATCAATTATGGTGCCGTTTGTATAAATCTGGAAGAATGAATCATTGTGTCTTGAAAGAAAATCATAAAGCTCGGGCCACACAAACGGCTCTCCGCCGGTTATTACAAAGAAGTATATTCCTATTGCATTTGCCTCATCCACTATCCTGTTGCAGACATCATAAGGAAGGTCTTCCTTTTTGGAGTACTGCCATGCATAGCAGCCATAGCATTTCAGGTTGCACTTCATTGTAGGGCTTATAACTATATGGTTTGGAGGAGTTATTCCATATTTTTCTGTAAAGGCTTTTCGTCTCGGCTGTCCCTGTATCATTGCATTATTTATAAGGTTCATGACAACTTTATTGCGCACAGACGGAGCCATTTTTGCTGAGGCTTTTTTCAGGTTTACAAGAAGATTCTCAAGAAAATCTCTTTCTTCTTTCTTTTTAAGTCTGTATACTCTTCCCTTTACAATTGAAAGCCATCTTTCATCAGAGATCTTTGGAAGTACTTTTATGACACTTTTAATAGCAGTCGTTGTAGTGTAAAGCTTCACTTTTTCCTTCAAAGTCATTTCTATCCCCTTATCAATTTAATAATAAATTATTAATGATTATAAACTTGTCTTAAAACAGGTCTGAGTGTTACAAAACTATTATAATAATAACATTTATAAAAATAAAGAAAACTGAAAAATATAAACATAAAAAATACGAACAGTTTTATAAGACGGCCTGCTGTCTTAATAGTTTCATAATAGCTTTAATTTTATTTCTTTGCACCGTGTATTAAAAAACCGGCAGATATCAGCTTTTTTTCTCAGGCTGTCAGGGCGCAGCATTCTTATTTTCCACTGCATTGCTTATTATTTTAACAAACTCATCGACACTTATATTCCTGATATCGCCGCCAGTTTTTTTTCTTATAGTTACAGTCGAAGTATTTTCTTCCTGCTCGCCGGCAATTATCATATAGGGTATTTTCTGCAGCTCTGCCTTTCTTATTTTTTTGCTGAGTGACTCAACCCGGTTATCAATTTCAGTGCGGTAGCCAAGCGACCTAAGCCGATTATTTATTTTATCTGCATAACTGTAAAATTTTTCAGAAATAGGCAGCACAATAACCTGGACAGGCGCAAGCCAGGGCGGAAGATTGCCGCTGTAATTTTCAATCAGTATTCCTATAAATCTTTCAAGGCTTCCAAGCACGACTCTGTGAAGCATCACCGGCCTGTGCTTTGCATTGTCGTCTCCTGTGTACTCCAGGTCAAATTTTTCAGGCATGGAAAAATCCAGCTGGATAGTCGCACATTGCCATGTCCTGTCCAGGCAATCTTTAATGTGGAAATCTATTTTGGGACCATAAAAAGCGCCATCGCCTTCATTTACTTTATAATCAAGGCCTTTTTCATCAATGACACTTTTCAATGTTTTTTCAGCTTTATCCCAGATTTCATCACTTCCTATCCTTTTAGCGGGCCTGGTGGAAAGTTCAACATGGTAGTTATTAAAACCGAAAACACTGTACATCCTGTCGATCAAATCCATGATTTTCACTATCTCATCTTTTAACTGAGATTCAAGGCAGAATATGTGCGCATCATCCTGGGTAAAATTACGTACCCTGAACAATCCGTGCAGTACTCCTGATTTTTCATGCCTGTGCACAAGACCGAGCTCCGCGTATCTTATGGGAAATTCCCGGTAAGAATGCTGGTTCGATTTATACACAAGTATTGCCCCGGGACAATTCATCGGCTTGACTGCATACTCGCTTTCTTCTATTTGCACAAAATACATATTATCTTTGTAATTGTCCCAGTGACCGGATGTCCTCCAGAGTTCATTGCTTAATATCACCGGAGTTTTTATTTCGCTGTAACCTTCAGCCTGGTGCTGTTGCCTCCAGTAATCAAGTATGATGTTCTGCAGTATCATGCCTTTAGGATGGAAAAAGGGGAAACCTGGAGCTTCATCGTGAAAAGAAAAAAGTTCAAGGTCTTTACCGATAACTCTGTGGTCACTTCTTTTTGCAAGCTCGATCTTATCAAGATAAGCTTTCAGCTCATCTTTTGAGAAAAATGATATGCCATATATTCTGGTGAGCATTTTATTTTTTTCATCTCCGCGCCAGTAGGCTCCTGCGATGCTTAACAGCTTGAAAGCCCCCACTTTACCGGTTGACTGCACATGAGGGCCTGCGCAAAGATCTACAAAATCGCCGGTTGTATATATGCTTACTTTGCTGTCCGGTATGTCATTTATAAGCTCCAGTTTATATGGATTATCTGAAAAAAGTACAGCTGCTTCACTTTTTGTCATCTCGCTTTTTTCAAATTTTAAGTCCTGCCTGATTATTTTTTCCATCTCTTTTTCTATTGCCTTCAGGTCTTCAGGTGCAAGCGTCTCCCCTAAATCAATATCATAATAAAATCCATTTTTAATTGATGGTCCAATGGCAAATTTTGCATCCTTATAAATTTTTTTTATGGCAGAAGCCATTATATGGGAAACACTGTGATTTAAAGTATCCAGGGCTTTTTCCTTCAGTTCATTACTGTCGTCATTGTTTTTTACCCTGTCCATTGAGACCTCCGGCTATGCTTTTATGATGACTTATCTAATGACATAAAAAATGGAGCGGAAGACGGGACTCGAACCCGCGACCCTCACCTTGGCAAGGTGATGCTCTACCAACTGAGCCACTTCCGCAAATTCTTCTGAAATTTGTAATTTTATTAATATAATCCAATTTTATAAATTGTCAATGCTGTAACAAAAGCTGTTATAACAAAAGCTGCGTTATGCAAGCTGCACTAAAAGCTGGTAATAAAAGATGAAATAAAAAGCAGGAAAGAAAAATCATCTTTCAGAGACTATGGTCAATTCCCGCCATATTAAATATTACTGGTTTTTTACATCTTCAAAAAGCTCTTCAGTTGCTTCTTTATCATACACCACTGCGCTTGCATTGCCGATTGTCTGCGGCCATGAAGGTATGCCGGTTATTTCAATATCGTTTGCTTTTATCTGTCCAAGCACCGGAAGCAATCTAAGGATATCCATAAAACTTAAATCAGTCCAGGTATATTTCAGCAGGTAATTTATAAATAGCGGCATTGCTGCTATGCGCTCGAAGCTGCTTTTCTGGTCAAGAAGAGCAACTATTATTTTTGCAGCTTCCCTCTCTCTTGCAAACGCTCCTCCCTGCGTGGTGCCGTCGCCGGATCTGTGCCTGTTTCGCGCCAGGGCAAGCGCAGTTTTTCCGTCAAGGTGATGGACGCCTTTGGTAAGATAACATCCGGAAAAATCATCATGAAGGTCTTCCCCAACTTCAATTGTCACACCGCCAAGGAAATCTATAAGCGGAATAAAACCGTCAAAATCAGTGATTATATAATTGTCTATTTCAAGCCCTGTAAGTTGTTCGATTGTCCGGACGGTCAGGTCATTTCCGCCAACTGCATGGGCGCCATTTATTTTATTTTCTCCATGCCCTGGAATATCCACCCATGTATCCCTCGGAATAGTAACTGCAGTGCCTTTACCTGCATCAGGATTAAGATGAAGTACGATTATAATATCGGTCCTGCCGTTCACCCTTCCTCCGGGTCTTCCCATTCCGCTGTCGTCACCAAGTATTAGAATGTTCACTGCAGAATTTTTATCCTTCTGTTTCTGTTTTTTAACCTGGCTGTCCAGTTTAAAACCGGATACAAAATTTTTAAAAGTCTGCTGAGCTCCTGAGCTGGAAATTCCTTTTCCTATATATTTTATAGCGTAGATGTAATTGCCTGACCTGATAAATGTGAAGCAGTCAACACATTTTATTTTCTCATATCCTGAATCACTGTCAAGACTGCTTTCATATTCATAGCTTATGAATGTTGCATCATTGTTATTGATTGTGACATTGCCATCATTCAGCATGTTTACTGTCCGGTCACCTTCCAGTATTAAATTATACATGGCCACAACGCTTTCATCATCTCGTGCATCTTCGTTGTTTGATACATCGTCGACAAAAATGAATATGCTTTCTGCTTTACTGCTGATGCTGTTGCTGTTTTTAATCAAAACCCTTGCCCCTTTACCGCTTTCATAAAGAGTCCAGCTGTCGGGACATATAAAAGAATAATTTTCAAAATCCTCTGAGCTGCTCACATAGTAATTTTTATGCTCTTCTTCATTAATTGCAGGTGCCGTTTTTTCTGCAGATTCCTGGCTGTCCTGCTCTGCTGAAGAAACAGCGGAAGCAGATTCCTTACCGCTGTCGTCCATTTGACCCTGATTTGAGCAGCTCCAGACAAAAGGCAGTGTTGCCAGTATGACCACAATTATTGCTGAGCAAACAGAATTCATGGTAACTGAATGTATCTTATTTTTTAATGACATTTTGCTCATAATAGATTTCCTGCCTTCCGGTTTTTTTCTAAAAAAATAAATTCACAGTTAAAAAGTAAACATGGAATTATTTCCCGATAAGAATAGCAAAAAAAGACAATAAAATGAATTGAATACTTTTATCTCTGATTCTATAATTACCATAAAACATTTTTGCTTGGACCCTGCCGGTCATTTATTTAACTGATGGCAATATTTTAAGATACTAAAAATGTGACAATTATATTTTTACCGTACAGACTGGAGACTTTCAATGGATGAAAAGAGTAAAAAAGGTATTTCAAAAGACCATGATTATTTTCTGTTCCTTGGAGCAGACGAGAAAATAGTTTTTGAAGCTAAAGGAGTTTTAGGCAATATTATTGAAGGCAATC
>MWAX01000088.1 GCA_002068775.1 Actinobacteria bacterium ADurb.Bin346
GAAAAAAACACAGGGTCAGTTATAAGCCGGGCTTTATCCGCAGCTATATCCCAGTTAAAATAAATAACATCCTTAAAATCTTTTGCAATTATATCTCTTGCAAAAGTAGTTTTACCGGACTGGCGGGGGCCAGCAAGCATTATTAAAGGTTTGTCAGGGAGCAGATGGTCCCATATTTGTTTGTATATTGTTCTTTGATTCATAATAAAAGTTTAAATCATACTGGGAAAAAGTCAAGTATATTTTCGAGTATACTCGAAACTTTTTGGCTACAATATGAGTTTGCCGGCAAATCTATGATTTTTCCAGGCGTACTCTTACGGTTAAAAAAAGAGGAAATAAACACGCTGGTTTCAATTACTGCTTCTATTTTTTTCTTGTTTTACCGATTTTCATTTTTAAATTCTTAAAATATACCTGTTGCGTCATTTAAAAAAGTATCCGAAAGCATATATTGACAATACTGTTTATATTTTCTAATATGTTCGTCATAATATCAATATTATAGCGTTTATTTAGAAAATAATGGACAAAAATCAAATATTAAGAATCTTAGAAGACTGGAATCTCTGGAAAAAAGACCTGGATACAGGCTTTATGCGGTTGCAATACCTTACACAACTGCAAAAGCTCAGGAATTCTAAGCAGGTAATGGTAATTACAGGTGCAAGGAGAAGCGGCAAGTCATATATAATGCGTCAGTTTGCAAAACAGTTAATAAGTGAAGGCATAAATGAAAAGAACATATTATTTATTAATTTTGAAGACTCGCGTTTCTATGGCCTTAATACGGAACTACTGCAGAAGATATACGAAACCTATCTGGAAAGCTTAAATCCCTGTGGCCCTGTATATATTTTTCTGGATGAGATACAGGAAATAGATAAGTGGGAAAAATGGGTCAGGACAATGCATGAATTAAAGAAAGCAGAACTTATGATTTCAGGGTCCAGTGCCCACTTATTAAGCCAGGAATTATCTACGCTTCTTACCGGCAGACATCTTGATCTAACAGTTTTTCCGCTTTCTTTTAAAGAATTTATAGCTTTTAATGGCATTGAATTAAAAGACGATCTTGATATTGTAAATAAAAGAATTGAGATAAAAAGATTATTGGCTGAATATTTTGAGTATGGAAGTTTTCCTGAAGTTGCACTGACCGGCAATAAAAAACAGATATTGCTTACTTATTTTGATGATTTATTGAATAAAGATTTAATTAGAAGATATAAAATAAGGAAAACCGGAAAAATCAAAGAACTTATGATTTATTATCTAAGCAATATATCCACAAGTTGCACTTACAATTCACTGGAGAAGCAGATTCTTTTATCAAAAGATACAATTGAGAAATTTTCTGGTTATCTGGAGTCTACTTATTTAATTTTTTCTTTAAACAGATTTTCATTTAAATTAAAAGAGCAGGAAAAAAGCCCGAGAAAGATATATGCAATAGATTCAGGTCTTTCAAATCAGATTGGTTTTAAGTTCAGCCCGAATACTGGAAGAACAGCAGAAAATCTGGTTTTTGTTGAATTGCTAAGGCAAAAATCCCTTATTCCGGAAATGGAGTTATTTTATTTTAAAAATGAACGCCAGAAAGAAGTTGATTTTGTAATAAAAGAACATTTTAAAGTAAAGAGCCTGATACAGGTTTGCTGGAATATTGAAGATTTTAAAACAAAAAAAAGGGAGATAGATGGTCTTGTTGCAGGACTGCAAACCTTCAATTTAAAAGAAGGGCTTGTAATAACCGATGATTATGAAAATGAAGAATATTATAAGGAATTTAAAATAAGATACATCCCTTTATATAAATGGCTGCTAAAAAATCCAAAAACCTGTTAAGTTTCATGGGATTATGAAAATTCTCTGCTGTTTCTCCGGAATCAACTTTTTAACCCTGACAAATAGTTGTCATAATCCTTTTATATAATTATTTTATAATGTTTCTTGCAATCATATTGTGGCTGGACAATTAGCTGCAGTGCTGGGACAATTAGTCCTTTGATTTAATTGTTCCAGCATTAAGTTAGAAAACTGTAAATAATATTAAAGCAGGTTTTGAGTTTCAATGGCCTGCATATCATCACGTCCGGTAAAATTACCGGATTTTTAAATTGGGAGGGATAAAAAATGGAAAAACTGTTAATTGAATTTTTTGAAAATCTTGAGCTGGGACAAATCGGGTCATTCAGGAACATGTCGGTGGTGCCATTGTTTTTTAGAAACGGTGATGGACCAAAATATATAACAATGAAAGATGCACTTGAAAATGGCACACTTATAATCTCGGAAAAAAATGCTTCCGGAACAGTGCCGGAACTTATAGCAGTAAATAAGGGAAGTCTGCCTGTGCTCCTGCTTGATGGCGAAGAAGTCAAAGGTGCAAAGCAGAACAGGATGTTAAACACCACTATTTTACTGAAGGAAGATTCAGAAACAGTAATTCCTGTCAGCTGTACCGAGCAGGGAAGATGGAGCTACACAACACAAAATTTCATGGATTCAGATGTAGTGATAGCCCATAAAATAAGAGCCAATAAGAATATATCAGTGCACCGTTCTCTTGATATGGGAGAAAAGTACATGGCTGATCAGGGCAAGGTATGGAATGACATCATAGAGTATTCCCATGCTGCAGATGTTGCATCCCCCACGGGCGCCATGAGAGATGTCTTTGAACAGAAATCAGCAGATATAAATGATTATCTTAAAAGTTTTGCTGTAAACCCTGACCAGAAAGGGATATTTGTGTTTATAAAAGGTGAAATAATAGGCTTTGATTTTATATCTCTTGCCAGCGCTTATGAAAAACTGCATTTAAAGCTTTTAAAAAGTTATGCTATGGATGCAATACTTCAGAAAGAAAGTGATAAAAAACATGAAGCTGATCCAGGAAAGGCAAAAGATATGTTTGAAGCTCTTAAAACCGGCGCTGAAAAGGTATTTGACTCCATAGGTTATGGCAGGGATCACAAAAACACAGTTATACATATGGCATGTTTTAGAGTTGAAGAAGCAGGGGGGATAAACTTTGACGAGATTGGAAATATTGCAGGATACAGAAGCAGAAGAAACAACAGGGTCTGATAAATAAAACATACCGGTTATGATATAATTACATTCATGAAAAGTGATAGTATAAGGGCTAAAGCGATTGGTGCCGGGATGGTACCCAAAACTATCCCGGCAGGGCTGCAGCCAATTTTATGGTCAAAATCCATACATAATATTGATATCAAAAAAGATAAAATCTATATCATACACCAGGTGCTTTCATATGGCAGTATGGATGATATAAGATTGCTTTCAAGACTGTATTCAAGGGATGAGATTATTAGCATATTTAAAAATTATCCAAAAAGAATATATACTCGACCAGTTTTTCTTTATTTAAGAGATTTTTTACTTAAAATAGGTCCTGTACTGGATGAAAAAGATTATGTTAAAAATATTGCCAGGCCTTCTAAATGAAGCAGAAAAAAATATTCTTTTAAAACTCAAATTTTTTTTTAAAAAAAAGGTTTGTTATCCGGCGGCACTGCGCTAATGCTGCAAATACCTGAAAGAAGGTTTTTTGATTATGATCTTTTTTTTCATTTTAAAAGAAGGTTTTACTTTAAAACAAATATTTGTAACTTTTATTTTTCTATCCAGAAGGGGAATATGACTAAAAATAAAAAAATCACTTTGGGAATTATCGGGTGTGGTACAATCGGCAAGTTCCATGTAAGGAATATAATCCGGAATTTCAGGCAGGTCAGGATAAAATATATTTGTGACACTGATATCATTAATGTCAGGAATTGGGCTATAAAAGAGAGATTTGAAGACGGCATTGCTTTTATTACTGATTATGCAGACATACTAAATGACGGCGAAGTAAATGCAGTCATTATTTCCACCCAGATAACACAGCACACTGATATCCTTATTAAAGCAGCAGGTGCTTTAAAAAACGTATTTTGTGAAAAACAGATAGGGACAGACCCGAAACAAATCAAAACAGCAATCGATCTTGTAGAAAGAAATGGTTTAAAGCTTCAGGTCGGTTTTCACAGAAGATTTGATGTCAATTATATTAAAGCCAAAGAAATGATATCAAAAGGCGCAGTGGGCAAAGTACATATAGTAAAAGCGGTCACAAGAATCCCACAGGTTTTGCCAGCCAGATACCTTGTAAAGGGCCTGTTTGCGGGGCATCTTAATGAGGTCACAAGCCATGATTTTGATGTCATAAGATATATAACAGGAGCTGAGGCAGAGGAAGTCTTTGCTTTTGGAAAGGTGCTGATAGAGCCTAAGTTTGCTGAAATCGGTGATTATGACACAATAGTTACAAGTATGAAATTTGATAATGACTCCATTGGGACAGTTGACAGCAGCATGCAGGCAAAATATGGTTTTGATCAGCGCGTGGAAGTATTTGGCTCAGATGGCTGCATATTTGTCAATAATATGATACCTACGCAAATATTTTATTACAGCAGCGCCGGCGGCAGGGTTGATAAACTTACCAGTGAAGCCTGGTCAAAAAAACAAAGCTACTCTCTATTTTATATGGACAGGTATCATGATGCATTTGTAAATGAATTTGACCAGTTCTTCAAGGCGATTATTGAAGATAAAGAGCCCATTTGCAGAGGTATAGACGGACTGAAGAACATACTCATTTGTGATGCGGCTAAAAAATCCGCAGATACAAACAAACCGGTAAAAATAGATTACAGCATATGCCAGTGACCCTTATTCCTGGAAGAGCCAGGTTGAAAGATATCTTTCACCTGAATCCGGAAATATGACTACAATTGTCTTTTTCTTATTTTCCGGTCTTTTTGCGATCTCGAGAGCTGCCCACATAGATGCACCGCACGAGATGCCTGCAAAAATGCCTTCCTGCCCTGCAAGCTTTCTTGCGGTTACCCCTGCATCATCGCCGGAAACAGTAATTATTTCATCGATTACGCTTCGGTCAAGGACCTCAGGAATAAATCCGGCGCCAATTCCCTGTATCTTATGTGGTCCCGGTGTTCCGCCGGAAAGTACAGGGGAATCCTGTGGCTCTACTGCAATTATTTTAATTCCGGGAATTTTTTCTTTTAAAACTCTGCCGGCTCCTGTGAGTGTTCCGCCTGTACCTACTCCTGCAATAAAGAAATCTGCTTTACCGCCGGTATCATTCAGTATTTCCAGCGCTGTTGTTTTCATGTGTATCTCCGGATTTGCAGGATTTGAAAACTGCTGGGGGATAAAGCTGTTATCCGTTTGAGCAGCAATCTCCTCTGCTTCCTGGATGGCGCCAGCCATGCCTTTTGTGCCGTCAGTTAACACAACATCTGCGCCAAGTATTTTTAATAACTGCCGCCTTTCAATGCTCATGGTCTCAGGCATTGTAAGTATGAGCCTGTAACCTCTCGCTGCACAGACAAAAGCAAGGGCTATGCCTGTATTTCCGCTTGTGGGCTCTATTATTACAGTATCTTTATTTATTCTGCCTTCTTTTTCTGCTGCATCAATCATAGCAACGCCTATCCGGTCCTTAACGCTTGAGAGGGGATTAAAAGATTCAAGTTTTGCAAGTATGGTCACATCAAGTCCTGCTGACAGTCTGTTAATCTTTACAAGCGGGGTATTTCCCACAGTCTTTGTGATATCCTCATAAATTTTGACCATTTGTTCTTCCTTTCATAAAGGCAAACTTATAATTTAAAACTTGTTTTTCAATATTCAGATAACAATATTCAGATAAATATCTGTATCTTTTATATATTTATTTACTCATATTTAGATTTATTTTTGTGATTTCTTTAAAGCCTGCCCGATATCTTCAAGAATATCGCTGACATTTTCAAGCCCAACAGACAGCCTTATGAAATCAGGAGTGACACCGGTTGCAAGCCTTTCTTCCTCCGACAGCTGCTGATGTGTGGTTGTTGCCGGGTGAATTGCCAGTGTTTTTGCATCACCGATATTTGCAAGATGAGAAATAAGCTCCAGAGAGTTTATAAAGTTCTTGCCTGCTTTGATTCCGCCTTTTATCCCAAACCCTATAATCGCTCCTGCACCCTTTTTAAGGTATTTTTTTACTTTTTTATTTTCAGGGCTTGAAGCCAGTCCCGGGTAATTTACCCAGCTTACGAGGGGATGTTTTTCCAGGTATTCTGCCACAATAAGCGCATTTTCACTGTGCTTTATCATCCTTAAAGGCAGTGTCTCAAGTCCCTGCAGAAATAAGAATGAGTTAAAAGGCGAGAGAGCAGGGCCAAGGTCACGCAGCATCACGACCCTTGCTTTCAAAATATAGGCGATATTTCCAAAACTCTCATAAGTTTTAACAAAATCAAGGCCATGATATGCAGGCTCCGGGCCAGAGATAAGCGGGAATTTGCCGCTGGTCCAGTCAAATTTTCCCGAGTCGACGATGACTCCGCCCAGGGAGGTGCCATGCCCTCCGATAAATTTTGTAGCCGAATATACTACTATATCAACGCCATGGTCAATGGGCCTCATGATATATGGGGCTGAAGTATTATCCAGCACCAGCGGCAGGCCATTTTTATGAGCTAGTTCTGATAGCTTGTCAAGGTCTGCAATATCCAGCTTGGGATTGCCGATAGATTCTGCATAAACAGCCTTTGTGTTTTTATTGATTGCTTTTTTAAAGGCATCAAAATCTCCGGATTTTACAAAGTTTACCTTTATGCCCATCCTTTCAAATGTATAATGAAAAAGATTATATGTCCCGCCATATAAATTGTCGGCAGATACTATTTCATCTCCTGCCCTTGCAATATTTAACATTGCCAGCGCTATTGCAGCCTGTCCGCTGGCAACTGCAAGAGAGCCTATCCCGCCATCAAGAAGGGCCATTCTTTTTTCAAAAACATCTGTGGTAGGGTTCTGCAGTCTTGTATAAATATTTCCGAATTCCTTCAATGCAAAAAGGTCGGCTGCATGTTCCGTATTTTTAAATTGGTATGAAGTTGTCTGGTATATAGGCACAGCTCTTGCGCCCGTTACCGGGTCAGCTTCCTGGCCGCCATGTAGTGCTACTGTTTCAGGTTTTAGTTTTTTATTTGTTTCAGCCATTTTAATTTCTCCATCCTTAAAAAAATCATAATAAAAAAATCAGTTATAAGCTATATCAGGTATAAAACATATCAGTTATAAAATCAGTCTGTTGAGGCTGCCTGCATTGTAACCTTCAAGATCAAGCGTCACGTAAATGTAACCGGCTTTTTTAAATTCTGACACTACTTCCTCCATTAAATTTTTTCCAAGCATACCTGGAAAATCCTCCTTTGCTATTTCTATTCTTGCTATTTTGCCGTGATGGCGCACCCGTACCTGCACAAATCCTTTTTCAATGAGAAAGGATTCGAGCCTGTCTATTTTTTCAAGGAGAGATGGAGTTATTCTGGTGCCGTAAGGTACCCTGCTTGCAAGGCAGGCAAAAGCCGGTCTGTCCCAGCCTGAAATACCCATCTCTTTTGAAAGCTGTCTTATGTCTTCTTTGGTAAATCCATGCTTTTTTAGCGGGCTCATTACTCCGAGCTCCAGAGCGGCATCAGCCCCCGGCCTGTAATCTGATGAGTCATCTTTATTCTGTCCATCTGCAATATTTATAAAACCCTGAGTCTTTGCTGTTTCTATAATTTTTGTAAAAGCATCATTTTTGCAGTAGTAGCATCTGAGTTTATCGTTTTTAGTAAAATCAGGCTTTATAAAACAATCGTTTTTAATAATAAAATGCTTTATTTTATTGTCCGCAGTAAATTTAATTGCATGGTCAAGTTCGCGCCGGGGATATAGTGGGGAGTCAATGGTAATGGCAGCAGCATTTTTTCCCAGTACTTCTTTTGCAACTTTTAAAAGAAAAGTGCTGTCGACCCCGCCTGAAAATGCTACTGCAATATTTCTTAGCGTTTTTAATTCTTCTTCAAGGCGGCTCAGTTTATCGTGAAGTAAATTAATCCCGGCTTTGATATTGCTGTTTTTTATCTTAACTGAATTTTTACTCTGCATAATTTCTTATT
>MWAX01000089.1 GCA_002068775.1 Actinobacteria bacterium ADurb.Bin346
CTTAGCAGCAGATCTTCAGGATTTATCATTTTGCTGAATTTAATCACCCTGTGCGTGGGGTGTATTGAAATATCCTCCTGATTGGAAGATACAAATAATGCAAGCACGTAATCTTCAGGAGTATCTTTGCAAATTATATCAGAAAACCCGGAATGACTTCTGCTGCAGCCTGTATTTTTATTTTTCAATGACTCTTCTCTGTAAAGCCTGGAAGTCTCATACCTGTGGTGACCGTCTGCAATAAGAAGAGTTTTTTCATCCATAAATTTTGTTATGTCTGATATTACACCAGCGTCATTTATCTGCCAGAATTTAAACTTGAGTCTGCTGTCATAATCTGCGTCTGCTTCAATGGCCGGCGGCTTATTTTTCTGCTGTTTCAGTATCCCGGTAATTTTTTCTTCATGGTCATTATAAATTGTATATATGAACTCAAAATTTGCCCTGCACGATCTTAGAAGGTTAAGCCTGTCTTCCTTTGGTTTTGAAAGAGTCATTTCGTGGCGGAGAACCCTGCCCCTGCCGTACTCTTCTACTTTCAGCAGGCCGACCAGTCCTGTAAAACTCTTTTGTTTACCCTCTTCTGTAAAATCTTCTTCAAAAAGATAAAAACACGGACTTTCATCAAATTTCAGATTTCCGGAGTCCACCCATTCTGCAAGTATTCTTTTAGCATTTTCATATTTATCTGTTACACCTTTCTCTTCAGGAAGTGTGAGATGTACTATATTATATTGGTGCATTTGCCTCAAATACTGTTTTTGCTGTGGAGATATGATATCGTAAGGTGGGGCAATGACTTTTGAAATATCGTTTATTTTCATGCTGTTGAAACGCAAACCCCTGAAAGGCAGAATATTGACCATAGCTTATATCCTTTTTCTATTATTTTCTAAAAATTTGGCTACAGGAGCCATAACCGGATATTAAATTATAATTTAAAAACTGTAAAAATATAAGAATAAAAATATAAAATGAAATATAAAAATGAAAAAAAATTAAAAAAATAGTAAAATCTTTGAGTCAAAAGAAAAAGGAGCATTATGAAAATAGATATAATTGAAAATGTTATGCAATATAACAGCCAGGAAGCGGATTTAAACAGGGAGCTTTTTTTCAATAAAAAAATCTTTGTCATAAATATATTATCTGCACCGGGGGCAGGAAAGACCTCTTTTATAATTGAGAATATTAAGAAACTGAAAGGAAAAATCAGAACAGGCGTAATAGAGGGTGATATTTCATCCACTCATGATTCTGAAAAGATTAAAAAATATATTGAAAACGTGGTGCAGATAAATACAGGCGGGACATGCCATTTAAATGCTTCCATGGTTGCAAAAGCAGTCGAAAAAATTAATCTTTCAGAGATCGACCTACTTTTTATTGAAAATGTGGGCAATCTTATTTGTCCTGTAGGGTTTGACTTAGGGGAGGATTACCGCATACTGCTTTCTTCAGTAAGCGAAGGCGATGACAAGCCCGTAAAATATCCCAAAGCATTTGTAAAAACAGATATGGTCATACTTAATAAAAAAGATATGATGCCATACAGTGATTTCAATTACTGTTTTTTCGAAAGTAAAGTAAAAGAATTAAATAAGAGTGCAGGTCTTATAACAATATCCTGTAAAACCGGGGAAGGCATTGATTACTGGCTGGAAATTTTAAGCAGTCTGATAGAAGCCAAAAAACAAAATGATCTTCAGTTATGACAATAACCGGCTGCGGTTTTAAACAATAAGTGTTTGCGCTTGCCTCTTTTGATCCTTATTATGCATGAACAAGCGCCTTTGCGTCCTCCCGAATTCCATTCCCGGGAACTGTTACAAACCTATTACAAATTTCAATATTTTTTATTGCTTTAATTGGTATATAATGTTAAGATAACTGAATTTTAAAATTAAAATACATTTTAGATTTAAGCATAAAATGAAAGGAGCCAGATGCTGTATAAAGTTATGGATAAAAAGGACTATAAAGATTTTGTGTCAGGGTTGCTTTCTGATTATAAACTGATAGGTCCTAAAAAAATAAATGAAGCAGTGCATGATTTTGTGCAGATTAAAAGCTTTGAAGAGATCGATACCAGTTATAAGAAGACCACGCTTCCTCCGGCAAAAAAACTGCTGTTTCCTTCTACAGAAGAGCTTGTAAAATACAAACTTAATGAGCAGATAGAAATAACTTCTGTTCTGGATACAGAAGAGATGGTCCTGTTTGGAATCAATGCATGGGATATCAACGGGATGAATTTTTTAGACAGGCTTTTTACAACAGATTTTATTGATGACAATTACATAGCAAAAAGGAAGAACCTCATTGTCATAGGAGTCGACACTGAACCCTCTGAAACAAATTTTGCGCTGGAAATGGGCGCAGAATATGCAAAGTCAGGTTTTGATTTATTTATGACAGAGATGCAGGACAAGTATTTTATCAGGGTTGCAACTGCCAGAGGTGAAGAGCTTTTAAAAAAATATGCAAAAGGGACAAACGTTGCAGCTTCTGATGCTGACTTTGCAGAATACGACAAAGTTATGGAAGAATACAGGAAAAAATTTAAGGTTAAAGTTGAGATTGAAAGTTTTTACGATTGTTTTGAAGCCAAGTATGATAATAAGCAATTGTGGGAAAAAATATCTGATTCATGTTTTTCATGCGGCTCATGCAATCTCGTTTGCCCGACCTGTTTTTGCTTTAATGTAAAAGATGATATGAATCTGGATCTTAAAACCGGCATGAAGTCAAGAGAGTGGGATTCCTGCATGATTCCGGATTATGGACTTGTTGCAGGCGGCCATAATTTCAGGCCTAACAGAGCCAACAGATTAAAACAGAGGTACAGATGCAAGCTTAAAACTTATTTGGATAAATTTGGCTCTTACTCATGTGTGGGTTGTGGAAGATGTGTAGAAGCATGCCTGGCAAAAATAAATATTTATGAAGACATTAACACAATTAAAGAAGAGGTGAGCTTATAAATGGTAATGGAAATGACTAAAAAAGACAGACACGATTCGCTTTACGCACCAGATATTGCTACCATTACAGAAATAAAAAAACTCACTCCTACTGAGAAGCAGTTTACACTGAAATTTGATGATGATGCAAAAAGAAAGCAATGGAGCTTTCTCCCCGGACAATTTGTGGAGCTTACTGTTTTTGGAGTGGGAGAAGCACCATTTTCAATTCCTTCATCTCCCAATGAAAAAGGTTTTTTTGAGCTTTGTATCAGGAATATAGGTAGTGTCTCAGCAGCTCTTCACAGACTGGATACCGGAGCAAAAGTGGGAATAAGAGGACCTTTCGGAAATGGTATTTTCCCTTATGACAAAATGAGGGGAAACAATGTTGTTATTATTGCAGGCGGGCTTGGAATGGCACCCGTAAGGTCGCTTCTTAAATGTATACTTGAAGACAGAAAAAAT
>MWAX01000090.1 GCA_002068775.1 Actinobacteria bacterium ADurb.Bin346
AACTGCCGATGAAAGGGGCAAAAGTCAAACAGGGAGACTCCATATCATCACTCGAGTCCGGCAAATGGGTGGGGAAGATTTTTGCGCCTGTATCAGGTGAAATCATCGAATCAAACGCTGAACTTGAAGATTCACCCGAATTGATGAACCAGTCCCCTTACAGCGACGGCTGGATAGCAAAAATAAAACCTTCAGACCTTGATGCTGAAATGTCAAACCTGATGAAAGTTGGCCCTGATTTTGAAAAATTCATCAGGGAAGAAATGGAAAAACATAAGAAATAAGTAAAGGGATTAGCTGTAAAAGTCTTTTATCACGGATAAACAATGTCAGCAAAAAAGTTTACAATAGAGGTCGAGCCGATAGGAAAAAGGATAGCACTTGACTCTCCTGTGAATGGTCTCAAGGCAATAATCGATTCAGGGATAGGCATAAAATCTGTATGTGGCGGCAAGGGCACTTGCGGAAAGTGCCGGATTGTAATCCTTGAAGACGGCGGGGCAAATGCAAAGCTTACAGCAACTGAAGAAAAAATCTTAAGCAGGGAAGAAATCGGGCATGGCATAAGGCTTGCATGCGAGCAGGTATTTGATAAAGACATGGTCATTTATATTCCTGCTTCATCGCTCACAGAAGAGCAGAAGCTGCAGATCACCGGTGAGGAAACCGGCATGAGAGTCGACCCTGTTTTTTCAAAGCATTTCCTGAAAATAAAACCTCCCAGCTTATCTGATATGCAGTCTGATTTCGGCAGACTAAAAGATGCTCTTTTGGAAAAACTTGCCATGGAAAAATCAAAAAATCAGGCAGCGCCGGAAAGCCTGCAGGTAAGCCTTGATTACATGGTGCTCAAATACATGGCAGAAGTCTTAAGAAATAATTCCTGGGAAGTTACCGTGACACTGAGGGATGGCGAGATAATCCTTATCGAGGGTGGCGACAGGACCGGGCAGGCTCACGGCATTGCAATTGACCTCGGGACGACAAAAATAGCGATTCTGCTTGTCGACCTGTTAAGCGGCAAAACCATCGCAAAAAAAGGAATTATGAACCCGCAAATCAGTTATGGCGAGGATGTAATGAGCAGGATAAATTTTGCAATGCAGAGTGAGCAGGATGCAAAAAAGATCCAGTCTGTTACTGTTGAGCAGATAAACAAGACAGTTGCAGAGCTTGCTGCTGAAAATAAAATATCAACAGCTTCCATAATTGAAATGACTGTTGTAGCCAATACTGCAATGCATCACATTTTTCTCGGATTGCCGGTAAGACAGCTTGGACTTTCACCATTTGTGGCATTAAGCGACACTCCGCATTCAATAAAAGCAAGAGAATTAGGGATAAATATCACGGCCGGCGGTTATGTTTACATGCTGCCGGTAATCGCAGGATTTATAGGCTCTGATCATATGGCAATGATACTTGCAACCGGGGTTGATGAAATGCAAGGCAATTTCCTTGGAGTGGACATCGGTACAAATACGGAAATAGTGCTGAAAAGCAGTAAGGGTATCCAAAGTGTGTCGACTGCCTCCGGACCGGCATTTGAGGGCGCTCATATCAAATATGGAATGAGGGCTGCGCCCGGGGCAATTGAAAGAGTTGTCATTGACAGCAAAACATGTGTTCCTAGGATACAGACAATTAATGATAAAAGACCGATTGGAATCTGTGGCTCAGGCATACTGGATGCAGTTGCAGAGCTTCTAAAAGCCGGGATAATTAATGACAGGGGCAAATTTCAGCCTGATTCAGGGTGCCTGTGCATGGATGAAAAGGGCAAGCTGCAGTACATGCTTGAGCCGGGTGCCTTTGAAAACAACAACTGCAAAAAAAAAGAACTTATTGCCCAGGCGGAAAAAAATGGCCAGGACGTGGAGCTTCTCACATGTATTGAGGGTAGTGTATCCATAAACCAGACAGATATAGTGGAGATACAGCTTGCAAAAAGCGCAATAAGAACCGGAATAAACGTGCTGCTGGAAAGCGCAGGGCTGGATTTTAAAGATATAGACAGAATAATTATAGCAGGTGCGTTTGGCTCATATATTGACCCGAAAAATGTTGTAAATATCGGGATGTTTCCTGCAGTTTCTCTTAAGAAGATAGTCCAGGTAGGCAATGCCGCTTCAGTGGGGGCAAAGATGGTGCTGGTTTCTTCTGTGCTGAGAAAGAAAGCAGAGGACATATCATCCAGAGCCAGATATCTTGAGCTGACCATCCATCCGACATTTACGGATAATTTTGTAAGAAGCACGCTTTTTCCCGGACCTGACGAAATAATTTAAATGAATTAAAAGCTCCTTAACTAAAACCTGAGTTTTTCTTGTGAAGTTATTTAAAGATATAAAAATGGAAAAAAGCAAGTTATTTATTGCATTTCTAATTTCAGGAGTGACTTTAACGCTGATCTCAATCATTTTATTGCCTGCATGCACATTCAAGGGTGGAATCGGAAAGCTCAGCATAGACTCTTCTGCCCAGGCAAGTGTAAAAGATACGTCAGCCAGTGACAGCAGCACCGGGAGCAATAAAATCCAGGAGCAGACAGACAATGGTGACGGAAAAACCGGTGATGGCATAAGTATCGAAAAAGAGGTACTTATTATTGGCACGGACACCACATATCCTCCATTTGAATATCTTGAAAACGGCGAGCCTGCGGGTTTTGATATTGACCTTATTAAAGAAATTGCCGTCAGGATGGATAAACAATTGGAGATAGTCCCGATACAATGGGATCAGGATTTTAAGGACTTAAGAGAGGGTAAAGTAGACATGATTATTTCTGCAGTGTCCTATAATACAGAGAAGGAAAAACTGGTGGATTATTCTCAGGCTTACTTCAATATGAAATACCTTCTTATTTCACTAACCGGCTCAGACATTAAAGCTAAAGAAGATATAAAAGGTAAAAAGGTCGGGATACTGCAGGCAACTGATGGAAATGTTGACCCTGACTACCTGGTGGCTTTTGAGATTGTAAAATACCATAGCATCCTGGATATGCTTGATGAATTAAAAAATAAAAAAATCGCTGCAGTCCTTTTAAGCCTTCCGATTGCAGCAAACATTTTGCAGGCAAATCGTGACATATATACGGTTTTTGATGAAGTGCAATCAATTAAAGATTTAGCAATAGTGTTCAATGAAGGAAGTCCCCTAAAACAGGAAGTTGATGCAGTGCTGGCAGAGATAATAAAGGATGGGACTTTACAGGAAATATATAAAAAATGGTTCGACTCTCTTTAAACTATATTTATAGCATTAATTTATATTTATATTATATTAAAATAAATACTTAAATTATATCATAAATATAAAATAATATTATTATTATATTATATGTTAATTAATATAATAATATATTAATTTTAAAATACTAATGATAATTAATAATAATATGTTATTTTATATAATATTAGATATAAATATCTAACTTTTAAGTGTTAATTTTATAAAATAAGTATAATAAATTTATAAAAATATATTGATTTTTTTTTAAGGATTTGATATTATAAATCACGGGGTAAGCTAATTCAGGCGTCCAGCTGCTCGATGACTTACCCCCT
>MWAX01000091.1 GCA_002068775.1 Actinobacteria bacterium ADurb.Bin346
ATGTATATAGCTCCATATACATAATATAATTTTATCTTTATTTTTTTTAGTGTCAATATGCTTTCATATAGATTTTTAGATAACGCAGCAGTGTTAAATATTAGACCAGTTGATGTTTTTTTCCGGATACTCAAAGACTGATATTTCAGCACTCTTATACTTTCAGTATTCCAATCCTTTGATTTTCCGGCATAGACGCATAATTTATAGAAACTATACTTTCACCTTATTGCATTGAGCTCAAAAGGTATGCCAAGCCTCTTTCCGTTTGATATGAGCTGGTCCACGACAGGCTTAAGCACCGGCACCCCGTGCTCCTGATTATATTTTGCATTCTCAAACTCTTTTTCGCCTGCAACAAATATCCTGTCTTTTCCTGCTGCCTTTGGCGATTCTTTAAGCAGGGTTATCATATCATCCAGCTGCTTCTTAAAGTCGATTATCGGCCTAAAAGCCGCTATGTTTACAGCCATGAAGAAATGGCTGACATCGCACACTTTAGGCTCGTGCGGAAAGCCGACCCCTGTAAAGTAAGTGGCGCCGGACAGTGCAGAGCAGAGTATTTCAACAAGGAATGCAAGCCCGTATCCTTTATAGCCTCTCATGATGTCTATGCCTCCAAGCGGCATGAGCGCGCCAGGACCTCCGCTCTGTACCTTTTTAGGGTCATCAGTTACATTGCCGTCATCATCGATTCCCCAGCCAAGGGGTAACTTTTCATTTTTTTCCTCATATACTTTTATTCTTCCTATGGGCACAACGCTTGTTGCCATGTCAAGCACAAACGGATACTGCTTATGTGAAGGCGCTGCGACTGCTATGGGGTTTGTGCCAAGAACTGCTGTGCGCCCATAAGTGGGTGCAACCAGCGGCTGTGAGTTTGTAAGGCTTATTCCTATCATATCATGCTCAAGCGCCATCATTGCATAATAAGCTGCAATTCCGTAGTGATTGGAGTTTTTGACAACAGATATTGCAATGTTTGATTTTTTTGCTTTCTTTATGCAGGACTGCATTGCTGCATGGCTGACAACGTGGCCCAGCCCGTTTGCGCCGTCATATAATGCTGTGGTGCCGGTTTCAGACACTATCTTAAAGGGGGTTAGCGGATTCATGTATTTTTTCTCAAGGCGGTTGCCGTAATAGCTGTATATCCTTATTATTCCATGGGAGTCAACACCGCGAAGATCAGCTTCAATCATAACATCAGCTACAATCTTTGCATGCTTTTTTGGCACACCGAGCTTTTCCATATATACTTCTGCATATTTTTGCAGGTCCTCTCTTTTAAATCTTAGAAACTGTTCCATTTTATTCTCCTCGTCTACATTAATATAGTTAACTTTGAAACCGGCTTTCTGAAAGAACAGTAAACAGACCGTTTTTTACATTTTTTAATTTACTGATTTTAATCTTTTAGTTAAATTATTTTACAAGACATTTTACACAGCAGAATTATTTTAAAACATTATTTGAAAAATATTAAATTAAAATAAAAAATCATTTTAAAAAGCTGACTAAATAATTATAATTAAAATTTATCTGTTAGAATTAAGGGATTAATTTTTTTAAAGATTTTTTACAGGAGTCAAAATAACATTTTATTTTATTGAAAAGGAAGGAAACTCGGTATGAAAAAAACTACTCTTATAATCCTGATAGGCGCTCTTGTTGCAATTCTTTTAGCAGGCTCGGCAATGGTGCTTGTTCCGGGAAGCGTTCAGGACTTTGTCAAACAGAAAGCAGGGCTGACGGGCAACAGGCCCATTGCTATCATGGTTGAAAACAGTTTTGCTGCAAGACCGCAATCAGGGCTTTACCTTGCTGATGTGGTTTTTGAAGTTGTGGACGAATACGGGATAACAAGGTTTGTTTCAATCTATGCATCAAGAGATGCAGGAATTGTCGGCCCTTTCAGGAGCTCAAGGCCTTATTATGCTGAAATAGCCAAATCATTTGACGCAATTTATGCGTTTTTTGGCACTTATCCTCATAATTATCAGTATATTGAAAGTCTTGGAATATACACAATGAGTGCAATGACAGATAAATCAGGCATGAGCCATATCGTAGGGCTCTGTCCTTACTGGAGGGACTGGAAAAGAAGCAAGGTGCAGGAACATACAGCATTTACTTCAACAGTTAAAATAAAGGAAAAAGCTGCGGCAGTCGGCTATCCGCTTGAAGGAAACGGCATCCCGTTCTCATATAAAGGAGATGCAGATGAGGGCGGCAGAGGCAATGTAAGCAATGTATTTATAGATTTTGGCACACCTGCCTATGCGCCAAAAGGCTTTAATGTCAATTTCAAATACGACAGGGCATCCAACAGTTATTTAAGGTATATGGGCGGCAGGCCCCATGTTGATCATGAAACAGGCCAGACAATAGCTGTAAAAAATGTTGTCGTCCTTATCACTGACATTGTTGGGCCTATTGATCAGTACAAGCATATGTCAGTCAGGACAACAGGCTCGGGGCAGGCATTTTATTTTATAGACGGCAATGCTGTTGAAGGCCACTGGGAAAGAGGCGGCCTTGGTGATCCGTTCAAATTCTTTGATGGAGACGGCAATGAAATAAGCCTTAATGTCGGTACGACATGGGTATCAATGGTAATGCCAGGCAAAGTTGGCTGGCAGTAATATGTGATAATAGTAATATTTGATAATAGTAATATGCGATAGTAAAGTATATTTGTATATTTTAGATGAATTGATGGACCTGAAATGCCGGGGTTAAGACAGTCTTGATCCCGGCACAAGTTTTTAAAACAGGCAATAAAACGGGCAATAAATCGGTCAACAAAACGGACAATAAAACGAGTAATAAATCGGGTAATTTTTTACGGGGAGAAATAAAAAATGAACAATATGCAAAAACAGTATGAAGAAGCAAGGAAGCAATATCAGGATGTCGGGGTGGATACGGACAAAGCGCTGGAAAAGCTTGGCAAAATACCCATATCCATACACTGCTGGCAGGGCGATGATGTCACTGGTTTTGAATATTCAGATATTGCACTTGGAGGCGGGCTGCTTACAACAGGTAATTTCAAAGGAAAACCCCGCAATCTACTGCAGCTCAGGCAGGATATTGAGAAAGCATTCACTTTGATACCTGGTCCTAAAAAAATCAATCTCCACCCTATTTACGGAGATTTTAAAGGAAAAAAAGTGGACAGAGATCAGATAGGTCCGGAGCATTTTGAAAGCTGGGTGGACTGGGCGCAAAAGAACAATGCAGGCATTGATTTCAATCCTACAACATTTGCCCATAAAATGGCAGACGGCGGATATACCATTTCAGATAAGGATAAAAAAATAAGAAATTTCTGGATAGAGCATGCCAGAAGATGCAGGGAGATATCAAATTACTTCGGCAGCCGCCTTGGGAAAACATGCATTTACAATATATGGGTGCAGGATGGCGCCAAAGATACGACCCTGGCAAAATATGAGCACAGGATGATAATGAAAGAAGCCCTTGATGAGATTTTTTCAGAAAAATATCCGGAATCAAATGTTCTGGATGCGCTGGAATCCAAGCTTTTCGGGCTGGGCTCAGAATCTTTTACCGTCGGTTCACTTGATTTTTACCTGGCATATGCTGCCCAAAACGGCAAGCTTATAACTTTTGACACGGGACATTTCCATCCGACAGAGCTTGTCTCTGATAAGATCTCTGCAGTGCTGCCATTTTTAAAGGGCATCATGCTGCATCTAAGCAGGGGCATCAGGTGGGACAGCGATCATGTGACCATAATGTCTGATGAGGTGATAGAGATTATGAAAGAGATTGTCAGGGCAGGCGCAACTGGCAGAGTTTATATAGGAACAGATTTCTTTGATTCATCAATCAACAGGATAGGAGCATGGGCAATAGGAGCCAGGGCTGTAATAAAAGCTCTGCTTGTCGCTTTGCTGGAGCCTGCGTCTGTAATAAAGAAATATGAAGATGAGGGATTATTGTTTGCAAGGCTTGGGATGCTCGAAGATTCAAAAACAATGCCCTTTGGCGCAGTGTGGAACTATCACTGTTTGGCATCGGGAGTACCGGCTGATGCTGCATGGATAGGCGAGGTGCTAAAATATGAAGCTGAAGTGCTGGACGAAAGATAAAAACAGGAGATAATCTTATGATTTTTAAACAAATAGAATCCGGCGGGGACAGAAACTATGCATACCTTATTGCATGCAAAAAAACCGGCAAAGCTGCAATAATTGATCCTTCCCCGGATGCAGAAAAAGTGCTGGCGGCAATAAGGGATGAAAACAAAAAGCTTGCCGGCATCGATATAAACATTGAATATGTCATAAATACACACAGCCACTATGACCATTCTTCAGGAAATTCTTATTTTAAGAATATCAGCGGCAGCAGTAATGTCAGATTCATAAATTGCACTGGAATAAAAGAAAAAGGCCGGATGCAGATAAAAAACAGCCAGCCTATATCTGCAGGAGAAATAATGCTTGAAATAATTTCGACGCCAGGGCACACCCCGGACTCTATCTGCATAAGGACAGGCAACAAGCTGATAACCGGCGATACTTTATTTGTGGGCAAGATAGGAGGCACTTATAGTATCGAAGATTCAAAAAAAGAGTTTGAAAGCTTGAAGAAAATCATGAAGCTGCCCCCCGAAACAGAAATATGGCCCGGCCATAATTATGGTGTCAGGCCGCATTCAACTGTTGCTGATGAGCTTGCCGGCAATCCTTTTATTGCAAGGCTTTCTGATTTTGACAGTTTTTTATGGCTAAAACAGAACTGGGCTTCATACAAAATAGAGCACGGAATAAAATAAAACCAGTAAGATTGTTGATTATTTCAGTTTATCTTCAGGATTTTTGAACCTGCATGCTTTCCATTTTTCAGTTCAAAAAGGGCAAGGTTAGCTTCTTCAAGAGCATAAACCCTTAATCGGGGCTTAATATTTGCCTTTGCTGCAATCTCAAGAAACTCCTCGGCATCTCGGCCTGTCACATTTGCTACAGTCTTTATTTCCTTTTCAAGCCATAAATGCTCAGCATAATCCAGACTCTGCAGATATGATTTATCTTTTTCTTCTTTGCGTATGAGGTTCATTACCAGCCTGCCCCCTTTCTGAAGATTACTCAGCGCAAAAATAACAGGTTTCCAGGCAGGAGTGGTATCAATTATGCAGTCAGGCCTTTCCGGCGCTCTGTCCTCTATATCACCGGTCCAGTCTGCGCCAAGCTTCAGGGCAAGCTTTTGCTCAGAAGGATTGCGTGTAATTACAAATTTTTTTGAATCAGGAAAAAGATAGTTTGCAGCCTGGAGGACAAGGTGATTGGCAGAGCCGAATCCGTAAAGCCCTAAGGTTTTTCCATTTTTCATTCCTGTAAGCTTTAGGGAGCGCCATCCCACAGCGCCTGCGCACATAAATGGCGCAGCACTGTAAAGATCGCTGAAAGAAGGAGTTATCCTGCAGGCGGAATTTTCGCCAATAATCATATATTCTGCATAACCGCCGTCTGCATGGCAACCTGTAGCCCTGAACTTTTCACACAGATTCTCAAAACCGCCGGAGCAGAACCGGCACTTACCGCAACTTGAAAAAAACCAGGTGGCACCTGCTTTATCTTGTGGTTTAAATCTTGTGACATTCCTGCCTGTACTCTGAACAATTCCTGTGACCTGGTGGCCCGGGATGACTGGCAGTTTTGGAGGCGATATTCTTCCCTCGATCTGGTCAAGTTCAGTATGGCATATTCCACAGGCAGAAATCTTTATCAATATATCATCCGGGCCGGGTATGGGAGCCGGGATATCCCTCAGCACAAGAGGTCCGGCGGGTATTGAACTCTTTAAATCTGTTTCACCAATGTCTTTAATGCTGCTTTCAAACTTGCCAACTCCGGTAAGTAGCATTGCCCTCATTTTAAACTCCTGAAATCTTTTTATAATGATATAATGATTATTTTAAAAATCCGGCCAGACTAATTATCATGTCAGCTTTCATGACGACTGGACGTAGGCGATATTGCTTGATTTACTTATGGTCATAAGTGAAATGCCTATAAGAACAAACATTAAATGAAGCAAGCCGGCATAAGCCAGAAATGCATAAAGTATTTTTTTAAAACCAAAGTCCGGCAGCGAATCTGCAGTTGTGCTGAAACTGCCTGAAGCGTTTTCAATTTTTACTGAGATGTCTGACATGTCGTCAGCAATTTTATCTATGTCGTCAGCATTTTTTTCTATAGTGCCTGCCGTGCTTTCAATACTGTCTGCAAGGCTGTTAAGACTGTCACCTATGTCGTTAAAATATTTTACGGTCCCCTCGAGCGGCTTAAAAGTCAGTATTTCAAAATTCATGGATTTTGCAATCCCATAAGTTGCTATTGAGGCTGACCTGGATAATATCGAAACATTGGTCAGAGTATCTTTTACTTCCCGAACTGTTGTTGAAACGTTTCCCATAGCAGAAGATGTATCCTTTATCAATACATTTACAGAGCCCACTCCATCCTGAACGGAGTCATTTATGCTTGAAAAATTCAAGTTTGCAATGTCAAAATCCCTGACTGCAAACATGCCGCCAAAAAAAACAGCAGAGCCCAGAATGCCAAATACAAGCATGATTATTGCCAGGGTATAAATTAAGGCAAGTTTTCTCGGAGACATAAAATACTCCTATCTTAATATAGTTTAATAAGTCAATAAATATTTTTATGTTATATTATTATATATTATTGGATTAACTTTATCATTAGAGCCGGTACTGGCACTAATTTTTATTTAAATTAAGTGAAGATTTAAGTTAAAATATATTGCATGGTAAAAAATCAGTTAAAAAATCAGTTAAAAAAACACTTCATTTTATTTACATTAATTCTTGCTGTAATTTTGTTTTCTGTTATATATTCTGTCCCGGGTCCTGTTTTTGCCCAGTCGGGGCTGCCTGGAATGTTAAAACAATTGCAGATGTCCGTCCGCAAGATCGAACCCGGATCACAAAAAGCAGTTTACCTTACAGGATATTACAGCATCGGAAACAGGGAAAAAAGAGAGCAGATATATGAAATGATTGAAAAGACCGAGCTCAACAGCATTGTGTTTGATGTAAAAGATGACCTTGGTTATATAGATTATAACTGTGAGATACCCGAAGTTGTAAACACCGGTGCCGTAAAGTCATATTATGACCTGGATATGCTTATGCAGGAATTTGACCAGCGGGGCATATACAGCATTGCACGGTTTGTAGCTTTCAAGGACAATGTGCTGCCAAAATCACGAAATGATTTTGCAGTACTTAATAAGAGCACGGGCAAGCCCATAACGCTTGAAGGCTCCACCTGGGTGGATATCTATTGTGAAGAAGCCTGGGATTATTATATAACAATAATAAAAGACCTTGCAGCAAAGGGAGTGGACGAGGTGCAGTTTGACTATATTCGCGCCCCCTCAAGAGGCAATATCCGTAATGCACTGTATCCGCATAATAAAGATGATAAGGAAAAAGTCTGGGCAATTAAAAACTTTCTGGCAAAGGTGAAGCAGGAAACAAGTTATTGCGATATTAAGGTCTCGGCTGATGTTTTCGGATGGGTTTTTATAACTGAAAATGACCAGGGTATCGGCCAGTTAATAGAGGAGATGGCCCCGGAGCTCGATTATATTTATCCAATGGCTTATCCTTCTCATTATAATGTTCATTTCCTTGGTTTTGAGGATGCAGAAGCACACCCTTATGAAGTCGTGAAATATACCCTCGAAAAAGGTTTTAATAGGATCGGAGATTCAGGATGCGGAATAATACCATGGGTGCAGGCTTTCAGCTATGATATAAAATATACTGAGAAAGACATTCTTGCCCAGGTGAAGGCTGCAGAGGACCTTGGCATAAAAGGATTTTTATTCTGGAATGCAGCAAATAAATATTCCACAGTCCAGAGCGCTTTGCTTTTAAAAAGCGGATTATAAATAAGGCAATCTGGCATACCTGTTGCGTCATTTAAAAAAGTACCTGAAATCCTATTGCTTTAATATTTTTTTATGTTATCATTTTTTGTCGAACTCCGGAGCAATAATTCAGCGTCAGCCACCCAGGTGCCGGATTGAAAAAACCAGGTGCCGGATTAAAAAAATAGTCTAAGGACCAAAAAGACAGTCTAATCAAAAAATAAATATTAACTCCGAGTCTGCAATTCCTAATAGGAAAGCTAAGGTTTGCAGACCGATAGGGTATAACTGGTAACGGTTATGCCTCCCGGTGCGGAAAGGAGTTTCAGATAATTGTGCAATTTATTGCATGAACTCAATCATGTTTAAATTGCAGGTTAAGAAATCTTCTTCTGCACAGGAAGGAGATTTTTTTATTGGAAAGGAAAAAGTATATGGGGAAAAAGCAGATCTTTCTAAAAAAAGTGATATCCGGACAGTGCCAGGCCACTGCAAACCCAGGAAAATACCTGGTGAAGCTCCTTATTTTATTATCCATCTCAGCATTGTTTGCTGCCGCTGTTTTTACCGGCGGCTGCAGTATAAAAAACAGCGCCGATGTGCTGACTGCAAATTAAGTCCAGAATAATGCGCAGA
>MWAX01000092.1 GCA_002068775.1 Actinobacteria bacterium ADurb.Bin346
CATTTGCACCAATAAGCTCCACGCCATATTTTTCAAGAATTTTTCTTTTAGCTAACTCGACTGCGATGTTGAGCCCGGTCTGCCCGCCAAGCGTCGGAAGGATTGCGTCCGGCATTTCTTTTTTTATTATTTTTATTACAAAATCTGCTGTAATCGGCTCAATGTATGTGCTGTCTGCGAATTCGGGATCTGTCATTATTGTGGCAGGGTTTGAATTAATGAGTATGACCTTATATCCTTCTTCTTTTAATACTTTGCATGCCTGTGTGCCTGAATAATCAAATTCAGATGCCTGGCCTATTACTATTGGGCCTGATCCAATAATCAGAATTTTTTTAAGGTCTTTTCTTTTTGTCATTTTTGCTTTCCAAAATTATCAATATACTTATTAAAAGCTGAAAAAAGATATCTTGAATCATGGGGCCCGGGTCCTGCCTCCGGATGATGCTGCACGCTGTAAGCTGATATTTCAGGATACTCCATTCCCTCAATTGTGCCGTCATTAAGATTGATATGTGTTATTTTAAAAGACGAAATATCAATATTTTTCAATGTTTCTATTTCAACTGCAAAACCGTGGTTCTGAATAGTTATTTCCACTTCACCAGTTGACAGATTTTTTACAGGATGGTTCCCTCCATGATGTCCAAATTTCAGTTTGTAAGTTTTTGCTCCGAGTGCAAGCGCCATAAGCTGGTGGCCAAGACATACTCCAAAAAGAGGTTTTTTACCAAGTAAAAGTTTAATATTTTTTATTGCATAGCTGACTGCAGCAGGATCACCTGGTCCGTTTGATAAAAAAATGCCATCCGGATCCATGGATAATATTTCATCTGCACTGGTTGATGCGGGAACCACTCTTATCCTGAAGCCGGCACTGTCAAGGCACCGGAGTATATTGAATTTTACCCCATAATCCACAGCTACAATATTCCTGCATTTTCGGGATTTTTTCTCATTATAAATATAGCCTTTTTTACTTGTAACATATTTTACAAGATCGCTTCCAATTATATTCCGATGTTTTTCAATTTTTTTCATAAGCTTATAAGCGTCATCAGTTTCTGTTGAAATTATTCCTCTCATGGCCCCTTTTGTCCTGATGAGCCTTGTCAGCATCCTTGTGTCTATATCAGAAATACCAGTTATCTTGTTTTTTTTCAGATAAACCGGAAGGCTTGTTTTTGCCCTCCAGTTACTGTAGTAATCAAAATATTCCCTGACAATTAAGCCTGTTGCATGTATATTAGAAGACTCTACATCCTCATCATTAACACCATAATTCCCTATCTGTGTATAAGTCAGGGTCACAATCTGCCCATAAGATGAAGGGTCAGTAAGTATCTCCTGATATCCGGTCATTGAGGTATTGAACACTACCTCTCCGGCAGCTTCTCCGTCTGCACCGAAACCGGTGCCTTTAAATAATGTGCCGTCTTCAAGTAATAATACAGCTTTCAACTATTTATCCTTATTTTTCTGCCATTGATTGTGCCTGAAATAAACCCCTGAAGTTCTTTATTCATAAAAGCGCTGTTTATGCTTTTAGAGCTGAAAAAATCACTGTTTATTAATTTTCGCCTGTCCTGCTCTATAATTGTAATTTCAGCCTTCTCTCCCGGCTTTATAGAAGGCAGGTTAAGTCCAAGTATCTTTCTTGGCCTGACGGAAAGTATATCTATCAGTTTATTGAGGCTGAAATTTGATTTGCAGCATAATCTTGTGAAAGACGCAGCAAAAATCGTCTCAAGCCCCGTAACACCGCTTGCAGCATTCTTTATTGTAGTATTTTTTTCTTCTTCAAGATGAGGCGCATGGTCGCTTGCAATTATATCGATCACATCTTCCAGTACGCCTTTTTCCAGAGCCTCTCTATCAGCGCTGCTCCTTAAAGGCGGATTTACTTTAAATAATGCATCATAACTTTCGAGTTCAGAATCATCAAATGAAAGATGATGCGGGGTTACATCGCATGTCACAGCAATACCGTCGTCTTTGGCATTTTTTATCAGCTCAACTGATTCTTTAGCGCTGATATGGGTAAAATGAATTTTTGCCTTTGTTCTTTTTGCGAGCTCAATGTCTCTCTGGACCATTAGTATCTCAGATAATGATGAGATGCCATCAAGCCCGAGTTTAGACGAGTAAAAGCCTTCGTGCATCAGGCCGAATCTTGAAAAACTGTAATCTTCTTCATGAAGTATAAGCAGTAAATCAAATTGGGCTGCATATTTCATTATTTCATACATGAGCCTTGAATCCTGCACGCAGCATCCGTCATCTGATAATGCAATTGCTCCATTTTCTTTTAATATTCCAAAATCAGTTATTTCAGTACCTTCAAGTTTTTTTGTCATTGAAGCCACCGGAAAGATATTAAAATCCTGCTCTTTTGCAACACTGCATATATATTTTAAATAGCACTCATTGTCTGCCGGGGGAACCGTATTGGGCATACAGCATAATCCTGACACCCCCCCGTGAATTGCTGCCTGAATTCCGCTCATGATGTCTTCTTCATCTTCATTTCCCGGCTCTCGTAAGTGTACATGTAAATCCAGGAATGAAGGGCAGACAATTAGCCCTTCTGCCTCCAACTTTATAAAATTTTTGTTTTCTGAAATTAAAGGTTTTAAGAGCTCTTTACCAGCGAAGTGACTGCTTTTTTTATTGTCTCCGATACCTTGCTGCAGGGACTCTGCCATACCTTCAGTTTTGAGTTTTCCAATCTTTTGAATTACGCCGTCTCTTATAAGGATGTCTTCTTTCACATCTTTTCCCTGCACCGGGTCGATAATCCTTGCATTTTTTATAATCAGCTCAGTGTCCCGGGGGAGCGTATTCACACTGTCAAAAGTAAGACCCATATTTTTCTTCTCCAGATCACTCTTTTGTTAAGATTAAATATATCAGGGCCATGCGCACGGCCACACCATTTCGAACCTGCTCATTTACCTTTATTTTCTCAAGCATGCTGCTTTCAAGATTCATCACAGACTCGCTAATCTCAATCCCCCGGTTTACCGGACCCGGGTGCATAACCAGAGAATTTTTTTTCATCTTATTTAACCTTTTTTCATCTAATTCCAGAAATCTGTTGTATTCTTTTATTGACGGATAATATTTTCTGTCCTGCCTTTCAAACTGCATCCTCAGCATATATAAAACATCTGTATCTTTTATAACATCATCTATGCAGCCGTGGATTCTGACTCCATAATGGGAAATGTCTTCAGGTAAAAGCATCGGTGCAGAAACAACAGAAACATCCATGCCCATCTTTTTAAAAAGAAGTATATCCGAGCGTGCAACCCTGCTGTTTAAAATATCGCCCGTGATCGCCACACTTAATCCCCTGAAATTGCCAAATGATTTTTTTATTGTATATAAATCAAGCAAAGCTTGTGTCGGATGCTGATGTTTTCCATCGCCGGCATTAATTATAGGCAGGTCTATATATCTTGATATAAAATTTACCACACCGCTGTCTGAATGCCTGATGATTAAAAGATCTGCTATCATGGATTTTATTGTTTTTATAGTATCTACTACAGATTCGCCCTTTTTCATACTGCTCGTTGAAGATGTGAAGTTTATAATGTCAGCGCTGAGTCTTTTTGCAGCAATTTCGAATGAAATTCTTGTCCTGGTGCTCGGTTCAAAAAACATATTTATTATAGTCTTTCCCCTGAGCACCGGTACTTTTTTCAGGTCTCTTTCAAGCACCTCATTAAAAGTATCTGCATTTTCCATTATGATCTCTACATCCCGGATACTCAGATCATCAATATCTATTAGATTTTTTACACTTAACATTGCTTTACCCGCCTGTTAAATTTAATCTTCTGCATAAATTTTAACGCTATCTTTGTCATCAGTTTCTATAAGGCTGACTTCTATGGATTCATTAAGTGAAGTGGGAATATTTTTCCCTACATAATCAGCCCTTATCGGCAGCTCTCTGTGCCCTCTGTCTATAAGAACAACCAGCTGTATTGTGCGTGGTCTGCCAAAATCTGTTATCGCATCCAGTGAAGCTCTTATTGTCCTGCCGGTAAAAAGAACGTCATCAACAAGGATGACGTCTTTTCCGTCAATTGCAAACGGTATGTCAGTTATTTCAACATCAGGCGTCACTCTTTTTGCCACGTCGTCTCTGTAAAATGTAATATCAAGTTTTCCCGTATCAATATCTGTCCCTTCAAGCTCCCTGATATTCTTTGCTATACGCTCTGCAAGAGGGACGCCTCTTTTCCGTATACCTATGAATACAAGATTTTTAGATCCCTTATTCTTTTCAAGAATCTCGTGTGCTATTCTTTTTAAAATACGGTCTATGTCTGCTTCATTCAGTATCAATGCTTTTTCTTTCATATTTACGATCCTGTTTAATTTCTGACTATTAAAAGTATAAAAATTTTAAATTTTTTTAAAACTCAAAAAACCCCGGAATTGACCCTTTCCCTTTATAAAAAAAGCCCTCTTACAATTAAAGTAAGAAGGCTTATATGCTGCCAATTTATTAACAGATAATATTAAAATTTTTTCTGACAATTTGCTCCTTTTTAGTCTCTCCGGACTATTTTAAAGGTTTTATCTCCAATTAGTTAATTTATTTTATACCAGTAAAAATATTTTATACCAGTAAAAACTGAATACTTGTTTTTTTACCGAAGATAATATATTGGATTTTTTTTAAAAATTCAAGTGATTTATTGCATTTTTGTAGTATTTTTTGACAAATATTGCCGGATTTATATTAATACTATTAAAATAGTAGTGTATAATGTACCGGCAAACCATTTTTAAGTATGGATTTCTGAATATTTTATTATAATTAGAACTATTGCCTGTGTCATTTAATTGAAACTATCAACAAGAAGCAGATACGGGACCCGGCTTATTTTTGAACTGGCGTTAAAATTCGGGAAAGGTCCTATATATTTAAAAGATATAAGCAAATCCGGGGATATTTCTCTTAAATACCTTGGCCAGCTTATAATACCATTGAGGGCTGCCGGCATTGTTAAATCCTCAAGAGGCGCGCGCGGAGGTTATTACCTGGCAAGAAACCCTAAAAGTATAAAATTAAGTGAAATTATAAATATTCTGGAAGGACCGATAAATATAGTCGGCTGCATTCAAAAACCTGATACATGCAATAAGAACAAAAGTTGCACAGCAAGATTTTTCTGGAAAAAGGTAAATGATATTTTTTATAAATCACTTGAGGATATTACAATGCAGGACATGCTGAACCGCTATAATCACTTAAATTCATAAAGCTCCAGTTATAAAAAGTCCTATAAAAAAACAATCAAATGCAGTGATTTAAAAAAACATCATAAAATTTAAAAAAAACCTTCATAATATATGTATTGACATAGTATTTTAATAAGTATTAAAATTCTTTAGTTGTTTGCAAAATTGATTTGAACAATAATTTTCGAAAAACAGTAAAAATAATTAGAAAGGAACTAAAAACAGGGTGGTAAAATTGAATAAAAAAGTAAAAACACTTCTAATTTCAACAATTTCTTTTTTAATCATGTCAGTGGTACTGGTGATGCCAGGCATTATCTTTGCCGAAAATGCCAAAGATACAGAGACTACTCCAACTGAAACAACAGCTCCTGATATCGTGGAGAAACTGACTTTTGATGTCGTATATCCTGGATTAAGCGCAAAAGCAGGCAATAGTTTTGAATTCAAATTTGATCTCAATTATGAAGGTGATGAAGAAGCTGTATTTAATTTTGCTTCTGAAGCGCCGGAAGGCTGGTATATTGCTGTTTCTCCTTCATATGAAGATAAACAGGTTTCAGCAATAAAAATGACTCCCGGTAAAAAGGAAAGCCTCAAACTTACAGCTTATCCTCCTGTGACTAAAGACCTGCAAAAAGCAGGCGATTTTAAAATAAAAATAATTGTATCAAATGAAGACTTAAAAATATCTGAGTCATATGAGTTTACTGCAACTGTCACTGCCACTTATGAGGCTTCATTTACTGCAAAATACGGTGTTCTTAACACCCAGGCAACGTCCGGTAAAAACAATCCCTTCATGCTTGTATTTAAAAATTCCGGCTCAGGCGATATAAACAATATCACATTTAAGGCAGATGCTCCTCAGAAATGGATCGTCAAGTTTGAGCCTGAAAAAATAGATAAAATGAAAGCAGGCGAAACTAAGGACATAAAAGTAACTATTACTCCACCTGATAAGACTATAGCTGGAGATTATATGCTTAATTTTTCTGCAAAGAGTGACGATGCATCAGGTAATGTGGATATAAGGGTAACCGTTGAGACCCCGTCGGTCTGGGGCTGGATCGGTATCGCAATAATAGTAATAGTAGTAATAGGAGTTGCAGTTATATTTGCAAGATTAGGAAGAAGATAAAACATGAACAATGTGATTGACAAACCAATAATCATTGCTGAAAACCTTACTAAACAATACAACGGAAAGACAGTTGTTAACAAACTGAATCTTTCCGTAAATGAAGGCGAAATATTCGGCCTTCTTGGTCCAAACGGCTCCGGAAAGTCGACTGTGATACTTATGCTCCTCGGACTGACTGAGCCGTCTTCTGGCTCAGTTAAAATAGACGGATACAATTCAACAAAAGAGCCTATTAAAGTAAAAAGAATCACGGGATATCTTCCTGAAAGGCTCGGCTTCTATGAAGATATGACTGCAAGACAGAACCTTAAATATACAGCAGACCTTAACGGTATTCCCTCTAAAGACATAGAAGCAAAAATAAATGAAGTTCTTGAGATAGTAGGCCTTGAAAAGAATAAAAGCAGTCTGGTCCGGATTTTTTCAAAAGGCATGAAACAACGTCTTGGCATAGCAGATGTCCTCATTAAAGACCCGAGACTTGTGATACTTGATGAGCCTACTGAAGGCCTTGATATCAAGATCGCAAACCAGATACTTGAAAACATCCAGATTTTAAACAAGCATAAAAACATCACATTCCTTATCTGTTCCCATCAGTTAAACCTTGTCCAGAAGATATGTACAAGAATAGGGATTATGTCCAAAGGCAATCTTATAGGTGAAGGAAAAATAGACCATCTTGGACGTGGCTTATTTTCTGCCGGCAAGTTTAGAATAGAGGTAGAGGTATCTGAAGTAAATTCAAATATCATTGAAAAAATAAGGAATTTAGATAAGGTTGTCGCAGTTGATAATATAGAAAATTCAATAGATATTACTGCTGATGAAGACATAAGACCAGCCGTTTCAAAGCTTATTATAGAAAACAACCTTCTTCTGACCAGGATGAACATAAAAGATTCATCTCTTGAAGAAATATATTTGAAATATTTTAAAGAGGAGTAATATGAAAGGCGCTTTAACAGTTTTCCGTAAAGAAATCGGCGATTACTTCAGCAGCAAGATTTTTTTAATACTTCTTGCTCTTATTTATATTGCTGGACTTGGATTTGCATATCTTTCCATACAAGCCATTAAATCAGCTCCCATGAGCACGAACCAGACACTGCTGGTGAAAGTTTTTATTGATGAGATGTTTTTCTTGAAGCTTTTTACTGTTGGAGAGCTTAAAGCAATAATGACTTTTAACTTCGTGCGTTTCTTTGGCGCTTTTATACCGCTCATAGGCATTTTGTTTGGTTTTAATGCAATAAACAGTGAAAGAAACTCAGGAAATATAAGCAGGCTGCTCGCCCAGCCAATATACAGAGACAGCCTAATAAACGGCAAGTTTCTTGCAGGCATAACCACTCTTACAATAATGATATCAAGCATAGTATTTATTGTAATGGGAATCGGGCTCCGGGCTATAGGCGTGCCCCCTTCTTCAGAGGAGATACTGCGTATTCTTATATTTATTTTTATCTGCATTATTTATGGCATGTTCTGGATGAGCCTTTCCATGCTCTTTTCTGTTCTCATGCGCAATGTTGCTGCGGCAATACTTACTGCAATACCAATATGGCTTTTCCTTACGTTTTTCTGGCCATATATAGCCCCGCAGCTTGCAAATCAGATATTGCCTGTAGCTGATGGCGCGACGCTTGCAACACAACTGAAGAATCTTTCACTTTCTGTGGACCTTATGCGGATTTCACCATTCATACTTTTTTATGAAGCAACAGCAGCAATAATAGATCCGACGCTGGGACACCTTTCTCTTGCAGTTTCTGACAGTGATTTAAGTAAGCTTATTGCAAATCCGCTTTCTCTTAACCAGAGTTTCATACAGATCTGGCCGCAGCTTATCGTGATAATAATGCTTGCAATAATCTGCTTTGCAGTATCATACATTATATTTATGAAACAGGAGATAAGGTCAACATAGTATAAAATATTTTATATGCGGAAAATGCTTAAAAAAGTAAAATAAAAAGTATAGATAAAAAACCCGGGTTTTCGCCGGGTTTTTTATCTAATCCTGCTGGGTCATTACTTCCTCTATGAGGTCCGTCCCTGCCGACACCTTATCCATGCTGTGTATAGATGCCCCATTTTGTATTATGACTCTCTCAATTTCCTCCAGCGAAATATTATCGCCTTCACATGTTATTTTAACATTTTCCACTTTCTGATCCATTTCTTTTAGAGATATGTCGACCCCTGCAACACCTTCAAGATCTGCAAGCTGAGTCGCTAAATCGACCAGATTTGGTGAATGAGGTTTAAGTACATCAAGTACAAGTCTTCTGATTCTTGCCAATTTAAATCATCCTTTCCAAGGAAAAATTATATTTTATTTTTCCGTAAAATACCAAGGCTTTTATTTAAGTCACCGGGCAGCCTGTCTTTGAGTTCAATTTTTTCTCCGGTAAAAGGATGGTTAAAAGATATCGCTTTCGCATGAAGAAACTGCCTTTTTAGTCCTATTACTTTTGCAAGGCTGTCGGATTCTCTGTTTCCATAAAGAGCATCTCCAATTACCGGATGATTAATATAGCTTAAATGCACTCTTATCTGATGTGTCCTGCCTGTTTTAGGGTAAACCTCCAGAAGAGTGCATTTTTCAAATCGTTCAATAACCTTAAAGTCTGTCACTGCTTCCCTGCCGGCAGTTGGCGATACAGACATTTTTTTCCTGTCTGTCTTCGAGCGTCCAACAGGAAGGTCTATATGCC
>MWAX01000093.1 GCA_002068775.1 Actinobacteria bacterium ADurb.Bin346
ATCATATATGCGTTTTATAGAATCCCTGCTGTCATATAAGCAGCTGAGCCCAAAAATCGTGCTTGTGGGAAGAATTGCAACACTTCCATCTGAAAGCCTGCCGGCTGTCAGGTTTATTATTGTCTTGTTTACAAAACTGTCAAAGGACTCGCAGGGCCTTATCTTTAAAAGAATCTGCATTGCTTCTAATCTTCACCTGCACTCATCTGCCACATTGCCTGTGCTTTTTTCCAGTGAATAATGAAAAGCGGGGCTGCAATGACTATAAGAAGCGCACCCCTGAAAATCCCTTTGAGGCCATTTATTTTTTCATTTGAGATCTGAAGCGCTATTTCATCATCTATGATCTTATCTATCTGCTCCCGGGACATATCTGAAAATTCGGGCCCGCTGTACGCGCCAATCATGTTTGCCTTTGTCATGTAGGTCTGCGGTTTCACATAATTTATGGAGTTGTCAAAAGTGGTTACAATCCCGATTATAAAAAGAATTACAGCTATAAGGCACATTATATAAAAATATATTTCCCTTATGTAAACTTTTCTTGCCATTTTTTTCCTTTCTTTTTTATTATTTTAAATTTGTTAATTCCGTATTTATTTTATAATATTTTTCAATTTTTAAATAATATGGTTTAAAATATTAAGAAATGCCTTCAGGGCAGCAGCCTGTTATGAAAAGAAAGGTCATGAAATGGCGGATAAACAAAAAAGAAGCGGTAAGAATATTTCTGCAGCAGCAAGTGAAAATAAAGAAATTCTGCAGAGGCCTTCGTGGGACGAATATTTCGGTGCCATTACAAAACAGGTTGCTACGAGGGCAACATGCCTCAGGCGAAAAGTAGGGGCGATCATTGTTAAAGATAAGCGCATTCTCACAACTGGCTATAACGGGGCTCCCAGAGGAGTTAAGAACTGCCTGGAAAGGGGCATCTGCATGAGAGAAGAAATGGGTATTCCTTCAGGGCAGAGGCATGAATTCTGCAGGGGACTGCATGCAGAGCAAAATGCAATAATACAGGCAGCTTACCATGGGGTGAATATCCAGGATAGTGAATTGTACTGCACCACACAGCCATGTGTGCAATGTGCAAAAATGATAATAAACAGCGGTATAAAAAAGATATACTATTTTACGGATTACCCTGATGAGCTTGCGCTTGAACTTTTAAATGAGGCGGGAATACAGCTAATAAAGCTTTGAATGTTTTTTCTCTGCCGGAACCTATATTTTTAGAACCGGTATTTTTTGGGTATTATCGTTACCCCATTTCTTGAAATTGTAAAACCTCTTCTGATATCAATATCTTTGTCAATGCCAACTGAAGTGTTGTCAGGCACTATTATTTCCCGGTCGATAATGGATTTTCGTATAATAGTATTGCTGCCGATGGTATTATTTCCCATTATTATGGAGTCGGAAATGTTTGCGCCCTGGCGCACTTCGACATTATAAGACAGTATGGAGCTTTCAATTACTGCATTGTTAATTATGCAGCCATTTGACACAAGTGAATCATTGACCACAGAATCATTAAGGTACTTTGCAGGCTGAAGTGATTCAGACCTCGTAAAAATCTCCCATCTCGGGTTATAAAGATTTATAAGCGGACTCTTGCCTATAAGGTCCATATTTGCATTATAGAATTCATCAAGGTCGCCGATATCTCTCCAGTAAGCCTTTTCTTTGTGACCCGCCCCTATTATGGTGTTTTCATCGAAATTGTAAACATATATAGCGCGGCCTCTTTTCAGCATTGCAGGTATCACGTCAAACCCGAAATCATGAGAAGAGTAGCTGTCAGGGTCTGAGGCAATCAGCGCCTTGTCTTTTGAAGTTTTCTTATGCTGGTCAATAACAAGTTCCTCAATGAGGGCTTGAAGATTAAATGAATAATTGCCCATTGAGGCAAGGCAGTACTTGCTGTTTGAAGGCATTGGAGTGGGATTTTTCGGCTTTTCCTCAAAACCGGTAAGCTTCCAGTTTTTATCAACTACAAGCACCCCGTATTTGCCTGAAGCCAGCGATACTGGTACCGGAAGAGCAGAGATTGTAAGGCTTGCATTATTTGCAAGGTGGAAGTCGTTCATCAGGGATATGTCCATGAGATAAACATGGTCACCCCCGAGTATATTTACAATGTCGGGTTTTGCATCCCAGGCATAATTTTTGTTCTTGTTTAATGCGTCTGCAGTACCTGTGTACCATCCGCTTCCCAGGCCTTCCTTTGCGGGCAGCAGCCTTATCATGCTGTACCTTCCGGTCCCAAAAATTGGACCCCAGCCCTCAAGTATATGCTGCTCAAGTGATCTTGGCTCATACTGTGTCAGCACATAAATCTTTCTTATCCGGGAATGAATCAGATTGCTCAGCACAAAATCAATGACCCTGTAATTGCCTCCAAAAGGCAGCGCCGGCTTGACCCGGTCCCTTGTGAGCGGATAAAGCCTTTTTCCTACTCCACCTCCGAGAACGAAAGCTACAACTTCTATCCTCATAAAGTAAAGTCCTTTTCTGTTGTTTGAGGCTGCATTGCAATGCCGTGACTGCATTGCCAATGCTGAGACTGCAAAAAACTTTTTATGACTGCTTTCTTTTATTATACAATTATTTTGTGCTTAGTATCCACAATTAATTAAAACGGGTTCTTACCTCAATTGAGCCCTGCCATACTCAACTGTTATTTTCAGGATTTTTGCTGCAAGGCTGTCTGAAAACATTTCCCCGTCTGTCTGCCATTTCCAGTTTTGGCTGGTTGTCCCGGGATGGTTCATCCGGGCTCTGCTGTCAAGGCCCATAAAATCCTGCATTGGTATTATTGATAATTTTGCTTCAGAAGACATAGCTATTTCAATGAAGACATCGCTTATCAGGTCAGGAGAAACCGGGCCTGAAATAAAATCAGAAATATTTCTCTTTTCATCATCGCTGGCCTCATCTTCAAACCAGCCCCTCGAAGTGTTGTTGTCATGTGTGCCCGTATACAGGACATTTTCCGGCCCGATGTTGCCGGGCAGGCTGTCTGAATGCGGGTAATCGCTGCCAAATGCAAACTGAAGGACTTTTATCCCCGGAAAATCAAAATATTTCATGGCATTTTCAACATCTTCTGTAATTACTCCAAGGTTTTCAGCAATAACCGGGATATCCCCGAATTTTTCTTTAAGGGTGCCAAAGAATTCATACGGATATGCCTTTACCCATTTGCCGTTTACAGCTGTTCTGCATGATGAAGGTACCTCCCAGTAAGCAATAAAACCTCTGAAGTGGTCGATTCTTACTATATCGAGCATTGCAAAATTATGCTCCATTCTTTTTATCCACCATGAAAACCCGCTGTTTTTAAGGGCATCCCAATTGTAAACAGGATTTTTCCAGAGCTGGCCTGTGCTGCTGAAATAATCCGGCGGCACCCCTGCAAGGAAAGCAGGCATTCCTTTTTTATCCAGTTTGAATATTTCAGGAAATGCCCATACATCAGCGCTGTTATGGTCAATATAGATTGGAAGATCGCCAATGATTTTCAATAAGTTATCATTTGCATATTTTTTTAGCTGATTCCACTGGCTGTGAAAAATATACTGCAGAAATCTTTCCTTACTGATCTCAATTTTGAGTTTATTTGCAAGGCATTCAGTTTCCTTCTGCAAATTAATGCTTATCTGTTGTGTCCATTTTATCCATGAGCCGGCGCCGGTCTTTTGGCGAAAATAATCGTAAAAAGCTTTAAAGCGGGAGTGGTTATTCAGCCAGCTGCTGTTTTTATCAACAAAATCTTCAAAGCCACTCCGGGCTCCGGATGGTTTTTTAATAAAATTTTCAAAGGCTCTTTCAAAAAGGAAATCTTTGAGAGCTGAGGCTTTTTTATAATCCGCATATACATATTTATTTTTTTGCCGGTCAGAACTTCCAGTTTCAAATTTTTTTAAGGCTTTGCTTTGCCCCGAGTCTTCAAAATCCTTTTTGTTTAAAAATCCGTCCGCATATAATTTTATCGGACTTATAAGCAGCGTATTTGATCCGAAAGCTGAATATGATGCATAAGGGGAGAATTTTTTCTGTGAGCTGACAGGATTTAAGGGAAGAATCTGCCAGAAAGACTGCCCGGCTTTTTTTAAAAAATCTATAAAGGCATACGCTTCAGGGCCCATATCGCCAGTCCCGAAAAGGGATGGCAGAGATGTAACATGCAAAAGTATTCCCGACGCTCTTTTATTAAGCACTGTCATCTTCTGTTAATTTTTGTATTGTAAATTAAGGTAATAAAGCAGCCGGTTTAAATGATCTTCAGGTATGTCTTTTTTTAAATCCTGTTTCTGAATGCCTGCATCAGCCATTGCCGGAGCAGTGGTGTGGAAAAATTTCTCTGTACTTTTAAGCGTATTAAAAATTATTTTCCTTGTACGCCAGAGATTCAACGGTATTTTTATCTTATCCATGATTTCAATTAAGAATATCATCTGTTTTAAAATCTCCGTGTTTTTAAAATCCCGGACAAGCTCAGATGCCAGTTTTTCAAGTTTTGCGCCTGCTGCAAAATCAAGGCCTGCGCCTGCTCTATGTCCATTATCCAATATTTCCAGCAAAGAAATTATTTCAGCAGACTCAAAGATAAGAGGTAAAGTTCCGGAGAACAAATATTTAAAAATTTCTTTATCAGCAGACTCTGCTGTTTTTGTACAGCATGCTTTCTTCAGCGCTGAAGCAGCCATTAAGATTTTCTCAAAGTAAGGGGTGAGCATTTTTTCCTGTATTTTTGCCTGGAAATCATAGCTGTAATCACTCAGCTTATATACAATGGGGTTTTTTTCAGGAGCCATGTTTTTTCCGGGTCTTTCTGTAATGATCTTAACTTCAGCAGAGCTGATATCATATATGCCGTTCTGCATATTTATTGATGCCTCAAATTTTATATTTTTTTTAGCAGTCAGGTTTTTAAAGCCTATAATTGAACTGCCGGAAACAGATAAGCAGTCCCTGGCGGATTTACGCCTGAAAATGATTTCTTCTGCTGCAAAACTGTAAATACTGATTTTAACCGGCGGACGCTCCTTTTCCTTTTCTTTTTCAAAGAGCAATTTAAAAGCAAGCATACCGCAAGCCTTTTCTTCATTAAAGGAAGCCGCGCTGGCATATTTTAAATAAATGTCCTCTCCATTTCCCATATCCTTTTTATTGCTTCTGGCGCGGCGCAGTATGGAAAGAAAAACCGGCTCAATGCTTTCACCGGAGATGTCTTCAAGCAGGCCAATTGTCCTTGATGCATACCTTAAAACCTGCAATGTTTCTGGCCCTGAAATATCATCAAAAAACCAGCCGTCACTTGACTGCATCAGCATGCTGTTTCTGTATGCTTCCAGCAGGCCAAGAATAATACCGGCACCCGCGGCGGTGGCTTCCTTATCCCGGTTTTTAAGCGCAGGCGCAATGTGTTTATTGTATTTTGAAAGGATATCGGTTCCCAGGTCAGTGTCATTCAGGAAATTAAAATAGGACTCAAGAACTGCAGCAGCATTTTCATTTACTGCTGATGCTGTATTTTGTCCTGAACCGCCAGCTTTTTCTGTAAAACCTAGTTTGCTGTTAAATATACTGCTGTTTTTATCTTCAAGCCAGTTTATGGCATCTCTTAAAGGTTTTCGCCATTTCTGGTTCCATTTGCAGGAAGGCCTTTTTTCTCCTGTATTGCAGCCACAATCGTTTTTCCACCTGTCAATTCCGTGACTGCAGCTCCAAGATGAGTTTTCAATTATTTTTACCTCATAGACTGGAGGATATTTTTCGAGATACTGGCCAAAGACAGTCAGTTTGCAGTTATCTTTTGATTCCATATTTTTTAGGCAGTATGCAAGCGCCATTTCTCCAAACCTGTGATGGTGCCCGTAAGTCTCCCCGTCGCTTGCAATGCTTATTATTTCGGGCAGTTCCTGGCCTGTTTTCGGCAGTCCGGTTATTTTTGCAGCAAATGCTTCGCCATTGTCAAGCAGATTTCCAAACGCAACCATATTGGAAAGGACATCATCATAAAAAAATATCGTGATCACTTTTCCGCCTGCCAGCCTGCATAGATATGGCATCCTGGTATTTATTTTGCCGCCCGAAACATCAGCCCACGCGCCTCTGGCTGAAATTTTTCTTATGCTGTGCGCCTGATGCGGTGAAAGGATTGTAAATTTAATGCCGCAGTCTGCAAGTATTTCAAGCGTATAGGAGTCTACTGCTGTCTCGGAAAGCCACATCCCTTCGGGCTGTCTTTTAAAATTTGCAGTGAAATCACTGATTGCCCACTTTACCTGTATGAATCTGTCTGTTGCCGGAGCAAGTGGCATTATTATATGATTGTAGATCTGTGCAATGGCGCAGCCATGCCCGGAAAACCTTTTCATACCTGATGAATCGGCTTCAATGATTGAATCATATGTATCCCTGTCATAATTTTTTATCCACGAGAGAAGCGATGGGCCAAAATTAAAGCTCATCCTCGAATAATTATTAAAGATTTCAGCAATTTTTCCACTGGCATTCAGTATATTAGCTCCGGTATTGACCATATAGCATTCAGCATTTATTTTTTCATTCCAGTCGTGATAGGGAAATGCTCCGGTCTGGATATCTATGGCGTTAAGCCAGGGGTTTTCACGTGAAGGCTGATAAAAATGACCATGAATACAGAGATATCTTTCCAAATTTATTGTTTTCCTTTCTTCAGCTTTGTTTTTTCTGTTTCCGGAACTGTTGCCTGATCTGCATCTGAAAGCTCTCTTTTAAAGAAAATTATTCCAAGGGGTGGAAGTGTCACTGAAATCGAGAACTGCCTGCCATGCCGCCCCGGTTTAGCTGCAGCTACAGCTCCAAAATTACCCTGACCGCTTCCTCCGTAAATTGAAGAATCAGTGTTTAATATCTCTTTCCACTGACCTTTCTCAGAGACGCCGATTCTGTAGTTATGCCGGGGCGCAGGTGTAAAATTGCATGCAGCCAGAATCACCGACTTTTCTGATTTGCGAAGAAAAGACATTATACTTTGCTGCGCATCATGATAGTCCACCCACTCAAAACTTTCAGGTGCAAAATCAGTATATGCAAGCGCAGGCTCATTTACATAAATCCTGTTCAGGTCACAGACAAGCTTAGAAATGTTTATATGGTACTCATATTCTGCCTCACTCCAGTCCATCTCCAGGTCATGGCTCCATTCCCTGCGCTGAGCAAACTCACTTCCCATAAATAATAATTTTTTACCGGGAAAACAATACATATAAGCAAGCAGCAGCCTTAAGTTTGCAAATTTCTGCCAGTCATCCCCCGGCATTTTTTCGAGGAGCGATTTCTTGCCATGCACAACTTCGTCATGAGAAAGCGGCAGCACGAAGTTTTCCTCGAATGCATACCAGAAAGAAAAAGTAAGAAGATTCTGGTGGTATTTCCGGTAAACAGGATCTTTTGAAAAATAATCAAGCGTGTCATGCATCCATCCCATGTTCCATTTCATGCCGAAACCAAGGCCGCCGCAGTCAACGGGTTTTGTGACTGCCGGCCATGCTGTTGACTCTTCAGCGATTGTCTGGACATCGGGATATTGGCTGTATATCAATGTGTTCAGTTGCTTTAAAAATTCAATTGCTTCCAGATTTTCCCTTCCGCCGTATTTATTTGGAATCCATTCGCCATGCTTGCGGGAATAATCCAGGTAAAGCATGGATGCCACCCCGTCTATCCTTAAGCCGTCTGCATGATATTTATCCAGCCAGAAGATTGCGCTGCTGATAAGAAATTCTTTTATCTCAGCTCTTCCGTAATTAAAAATCATGCTTTTCCAGTCAGGATGAAAACCTTTCCTCGGATCTTCATGCTCATACAGGAAAGTCCCGTCAAATCTGTAAAGGCCATGGTTATCATTAGGGAAATGCGAGGGGACCCAGTCAAGGATGACCCCTATGTTTTCATTGTGCAGAAAATCCACAAGATACATCAGATCATCCGGTTTTCCATAACGTGAAGTCGGGGCAAAATATCCGGTGATTTGATATCCCCAGGAGCCATAAAACGGATGTTCCATCAGAGGCATGAGCTCTATATGCGTAAAACCCATTTTTTTGGCATATCCTGCCAGCAGCGGCGCCATTTGCCTGTAATTTAAAAATCCGTTTTCCTGTCTGCTGTGCTGCCATGAGCCCGCATGGACCTCATAAATTACCATTGGAGAAGACAGGCTGTTTTTTAATTTTCTGCCTGATATCCAGGCGCTGTCATTCCACTGATAATCTTCAATATCATATACAATTGATGCAGTTTTCGGCGGAGTTTCACAATAAAAGCCAAAGGGGTCGCTTTTATCTGATTCATAACTGCCTGTTTTTGAAAAAATATGGTATTTATACAAAGTCCCTTTGCCAATGTCGGGTATAAAAAGCTCCCATATTCCGGAACCATCCCATCGCTGACCCATGGGATTTGAATTTTTGTTCCAGGCATTAAAATCTCCAATCACCGACACCCGCGATGCATTGGGCGCCCAGACAGCAAAATATGTACCCGCCTTACCGTTTAATGTCCTTATGTGGGAGCCAAGTTTTTCATAGAGCCTGAAGTGGCTGCCGGCCTTAAAAAGATAAATATCATAATCACTGAAATGGTCCGGGTCAAATCCGTCTGTTTTATTATTAATTTCCATATTCACCATTAATTTCTGTATTTATAAAATAATACAATAATGATATTTTTTATATATTGCAACCGGAGTTGTTTAAACTTTACAGTCAAACAAGTCTATAGTATATTCATTGCACTATTTATTATCATGCTGAATGGGGAAATAATATGAAGACTGCAATGTGCGTATCAGAAGCTGTGCCTTTTGCAAAGACCGGCGGTCTTGCAGATGTTGCCGGCGCACTTCCCAAAGCCCTTAAAGAAAAAGGTGTAAATCCAGTAGTCGTAATGCCGGCATATAAGCATATCTTTGAAAAAAATTTTAAACTGGAACTTATTGCAGAAAATATGAGCTGCAGGCTAAATGAGGCAAGTATAATTGATTTTGATCTGTACAGGACAAATCACGAAGGTATCGACTTTTATTTTATCCGCAATGACGATTTTTTTGGCAGGGATAATCTTTACGGCACTCCACAGGGTGACTATTCCGATAATAACATTAGGTTCGGGTTTTTTTCAAAAGCAATCTTTGAAGTACTTTTAAAAATAGGTTTTATTCCGGATATCATACACCTCCATGATTATCATTTTGCGCTTGCATCAGTTTTTTTAAGCGATTTAAAACGAAAGGATAAAGACTCACCCTTTGCTGCCACAAATGCAGTATTTACAATACACAACATAGCTTATCAGGGAATTTTTGGACCCGAAACACTCGGGCTTTGCGGAATAGACCCGGCTCATTTTACAATGGAAGGCCTGGAATTTTACGGCAATGTTAATTTCATGAAAGCCGGGATTGTTTATTCAAACAAAATCACCACAGTGAGTCCGACTTATTCACGTGAGATATTGACCGAAGAATACGGCTACAGGCTCGAAGGGGTTCTGGCAAGCAGGCAGGATGACCTTTCAGGTATAATAAATGGGATTGATTACA
>MWAX01000094.1 GCA_002068775.1 Actinobacteria bacterium ADurb.Bin346
CGGATGCGAGGCATGCAGGGGCTCAATAGATGACCCGAATGTAAACGCCCAGAAGGATCTGCTGGCACAGTACGGGCTCACTGTTGAAGATATAATGGAGGGTTTTAACCTTTATAATGCTTGTATTAAATTAGGAAAAAAATCTAAATAATTTGGAGGTCATTATATGGCAGTTAATATGAATATAGAAGTGACTCCTCTACCGAGAGTAGAGGGCCATGGAGACCTGGTTCTTGATGTGAAAAACAAAAAAATCGAAAAGCTCCAGTTTAGGATACCTGAATCGCCAAGGTTTTTTGAAGCTATGCTTGTTGGAAAAAAGTTCACTGAACCATCACACATCACTTCGAGAATATGCGGAATATGTTCAGTGGCCCACACTTTCAGTTCTCTCCAGGCTACTGAAGAGGCGCTTGGAATCAAACTTACCGAACAGACGATTAAGCTAAGGAAGCTTATCAATCATCACGAATGCACGCAGAGCCATTGCCTGCATGTATATTTTCTTGCTGCTCCTGACTTTCTTGGGGTAGGCAGTGTCATACCACTGATAAAGACGCATCCTGAGGTGGTCAATATTGCTATTAAAATAAAGAAAATAGCAAATGATATAGTAAGGATAATTGGTGGAAGGGCAGTTCATCCGATCACGACAGTGGTGGGTGGTTTTACCAGGATACCTTCAGAAGAAGACCTTTTAAAAATCAGGGAAATGCTGCTTTCACTTTATACCGACCTTGAAACATCGTTAAAAGTCTTAAAGACATTAAAAATCCCGGATTTTGAAAGAGAAACGGAATATTTAAGCATCACAAGCAGCGAAGAATATGCGCTTTATTCAGGCGATATAAAATCTACTGACGGATGGTTAATAAAGCCGCATGATTATCTTACAAAAATAAAAGAGACTGTGGTACAGCATTCAACCGGCAAGCATTGCCGTGCTTCGAGGGACTCCTATATGGTGGGCTCGCTGGCAAGAATAAACAATAACTATTCCCAGCTTTCTGATAATGCAAAGACATATTGGGAAGAATTCGGACTTTCAGTTCCCTGCTACAATACATTTATCAATAACATCGCACAGTTTGTTGAAATTGTCCATTGTGTTGACGACAGCATAAAACTTATTGATGAGCTGCTCGAAAGCGGGCTTGATGAAAGCAAGTCAGTGCAGCAGGTGCAGCCAAAAGCCGGCAGGGGAGTAGGCGCAGTGGAAGCTCCAAGGGGCCTTCTCATTCATGATTATACATATGATAATGACGGCAGGATAGTAAAAGCCAACCTTATAATTCCTACAAATATGAATTATGCAAATGTTGAAAACGACCTGGCAAAGCTTGTGTCTGAAATCATAGAGCAGTCAGAAGATGATATAAGGCTTGCATGCGAGATGCTTATAAGGGCTTATGACCCCTGTATAAGCTGCTCCACCCATATGCTTAATATCGAGCTTATCAATAAATAAAAACGCAGGCTTTGTCGAGGGGATTTTTATAAATACAATTTAATAATAGTGAATTTAAATTAATAAGGGATTAATAAGGGCATTAATAAGGGTTCATATCAGTAAGGGGCTCGCTTTAAAAACTTTCAATTCAGCAATTCAGCAATTCAGCAAATCTAGCACCCCTTCAAAATGATTGATTATGTGATGATCTGCAATTTAATATTTTTTTTACCACTTTCCCGTCTTTAGATATTCATCCATAGCTTCTGCAGCAATTTTGCCGGCTCCCATTGCAAGTATAACAGTAGCTGCTCCGGTCACAATGTCGCCGCCTGCAAAAACACCTTTTTTGCTTGTCTTTCCTGTCTTCTGGTCAGTAACAATGTTGCCTCTTTTATTAAGGATTATATCCGGGGCCGTCTGTGTGAGCACAGGATTTGGACCCTGTCCAATAGCAATTACAACTATGTCAGTGTCTATTTCATATTCAGAGCCGGGGACAGCAATCGGCCTTCTTCTGCCCGAATCATCAGGCTCTCCCAGCTCCATTTTTATGCATTTTATTTTTTTAACCCAGCCGTTTTCACCGATTATTTCAACAGGATTTGTCAAAAACACCATTTCAATGCCTTCTTCCTTTGCATGTTTTATTTCTTCAATCCTTCCGGGCATTTCAACTTCGCTTCTTCTGTAAATTATATATACTTTTTCTGCTCCAAGTCTTTTAGCAGTTCTGGCGGAATCAAGTGCCACATTTCCTCCTCCGACAACTGATACTACTGAGCCTTTTTTTACAGGAGTGTCCCAGTCGGGGAAAAGATATGATTTCATCAGGTTTACCCTTGTAAGATACTCATTTGCAGAGTAGACTCCATTGTAGTTTTCTCCGGGGATATCCATAAAGTAAGGGAGTCCTGCGCCTGTACCCAGAAAAACACTTTGGTAACCATCCTGAAAAAGCTCGTCAATTGTGAAAGTCTTGCCTATTATTGCATTTAATCTTATTTCCACTCCCAGTTTTTCAATAAACTCCACTTCTTCCTGAACAATGGATTTCGGCAGCCTGAATTCAGGGATGCCGTAAACCAGCACACCGCCAGGGCTGTGAAGCGCCTCAAATATAGTGACATCATATCCCATTTTTGCAAGCTCTCCTGCGCAGGTTAACCCTGCTGGACCTGAGCCGACAATAGCGACTTTGATTTTTTTGCTGCTGCTACCACTATTGGCATCTGGAGAACTTTTATCTGATGTCTGAAAGCTGCCGGGCTCACTGCCGGCAGCACCAGGGGCTTTACTGCCAGACTCTAGCTTCTTTTTTGCATAGTCTGCTGCAAATCTTTCAAGCTTTCCTATTGCCACAGGCTCATCTTTAATGCCTAATATGCAGACTTTCTCGCACTGGTCTTCCTGAGGGCAGACTCTTCCGCATACCCCGGGCAGTGAGTTTTTTTCCTGTATCTTTTCCAGTGCCTTTAAAAATTCTTTTTCCTTTATATAAGCAATAAAACTTTTTATATCTATCTCAACGGGGCAACCTTCAATACATTTCGGTATTTTACACATAAGACACCTTGAGCTTTCTCTGACTGCTTCATCTTCAGAGTATCCGAGCTCGACTTCATTAAAATTATTAACCCTCAGACCTGCAGGCTGTTCTGCTATTTTCGTTCTGCTGATTTTTTCTTTTTTAGGTTTTAACTGTCCATTCTGCATTTGCGGCTCTCCCTATATTTTTCAAGTGATATTTTTTCTTCCTCACAATATATATTCAGCCTGTTAATCAGCAATTTAAAATCTACTTCATGTCCGTCGAATTCCGGACCGTCAACACAGGCAAATTTTGTTTTTCCTGCGACTTCAACTCTGCATGAGCCGCACATCCCGGTGCCGTCAACCATTATTGGATTAAGCGATACAATAGTCTTGATTAAAGCTGTTTTTGTCACATCACTGACCGCTTTCATCATAAGCGCGGGGCCTATGGCAATGACCCTGTTTATTTTTTTTGCCGGATTTTTTAAAAGGTAATCAGAAAAAAAATCTGATACAAACCCTTTATAACCTTTGCTGCCGTCATCAGTGCAGATGTAGAATTCATCACTGTATTTTTCGGCTTTTTCTTCAAAAATGAGCCCATCTTTGCTTCTGGCGCCAAAAACAGTTATCAAATGATTACCGGCTTTTTTCATTGCTTTTATAATTGGCAGAGTGGGCGCAATCCCTACACCTCCGCCGATAATTGCTACAGTGCCGAAATTCTCAATTTCAGTATTTTTGCCAAGCGGACCAGCGACATCGTGTATTGTATCTCCAGCCTGAAGCTCGCATAAAATATGTGTTGATTTGCCACTTTTCAGTATTGTCAGATTTATTGTTCCGGCTGCTGCATCATTGTCTGCAATAGTCAATGGTATGCGCTCGCTGTTTTTAAAAGCTCTTACCACTACAAACTGGCCTGGCTTTGCTTTTTCAGCTATTGTGGGATTGTATATGTCAAGACTTGCTATATCTTTTGCAGGCACTGATTTCCTGATTACTTCATTTATCTTATTCAAGATATATCCCCTTTTTAAAAATTATCACTGTAAAGTACAGCTTTTTTCTCAAGTAAACCAGTATATACTCTTACTCTTAAAAAACAAGCTGTTTTAGCTTCTAAAAAGTATTTTTTAATATATTTTCTTTCTTATTTGAAGAGTAATATAATATGCAAAAATAAATTGATAAAAAGTATTCAGGAAAAATATGAGCAATATAACATCTGCCAATAATCAAATTATAAAGGTAATCGGCTTTGGCAATATTATGATGGGTGATGATGGGATAGGAGTCAGAGTAATTGAAGAAATCCGGAAAAACGCAATTTTTGCCGATTATAAAAATATTGAAGTCATTGATGGCGGAACATCAGGTGTTGACCTTGTTTTTATGATACAGCAGGCTGATAAAGCAATTATTATCGATGCAATTGATGCCGGACAGGAGACAGGGCAGGTGATTATATTTACTCCTGAAAACATAAAAGATATAAAGAAAAAAAAGAATGGTTTAAAAAGTTTTTCGCTTCACGACTTAGATCTTGCAGAGGTTTTTGAGCTTATCAAAACATTAAATATTCCTGTTAAAATGAATATAGTGGGGGTAAAGCCTAAATTTGTGGGTTACAGTGATAAATTGAGTCCTGAAATTGAAAAAGCTATTCCCGGCTTGATTTCTGCAGTGAAAGAGCTTGCAATTTGTAAATAAAGCTTTCTAAGCCGTTCTTTTAAAAAAGCGCCATATTTTTAAAAAAGCACCTGAGTTTTTATCAGCATATCCTGGGAAGCTGCTCACTGTAATGAAGATCAAGAATACGGTTTGTTCCAAGTACGGTTTCAAGAATTACATTTCCGCTGCCTTTTTGTTCAACAAAACCTATTATTTCCGCATCTTTGCCATATCTGTTTTTCCGCACTGTATCCAGGACTTTTCTTGAGTCACTTTCAGTAACGAAAATAACCATTTTACCCTCATTTGCGATATATAAAGGATCCATTCCCAGAAAATCACAGATAGCCCGTGCTTCTTTTTTTACAGGGATTTTACTGCTGTTTATATGAAAATCGTGCTTTGAGCTTCGCGCAAGCTCTATCAGAACACGTGCGAGCCCTCCTCTTGTCGCATCTCTTGCGGCATGAATATTTTTTGAACAGCTAAGACTTTCTAAAATCAGATTGTTCAGAGGCGCACAGTCGCTTTTTAACTTTGTTTTGAAATTAAATTCTTTTCTGCTGCTCAGCACAGCAATGCCGTGGTCTGCCACAGAGCCGGTTAATATTATTCTATCACCGGGCATTATCCTTGAGGGGGAAAGTTCCCGGCTCTGGCTTATGATTCCAATGCCTGAAGTGTTTATGTATATTTTATCTGCGCTGCCTCTGTTAACCACTTTGGTATCACCAGCTACTACCAGCACGTCAGCTTCTGCTTCAGACAAGGCAAGCTTTATTGATTTCATGATTTTTTCAAGTGAATTTAAGGAAAGTCCTTCTTCAAGGATAAGGGACAGACTCATATATTTCGGGACTGCGCCTGAAGCAGCCAAATCATTTATTGTTCCGCATACACTAAGTTTTCCTATGTCTCCGCCCGGAAAAAATATCGGGTCGATGACAAAACTGTCTGTGGTAAATGCAAGCTTTTGTCTGCAGCCATGCAATATGGCGCTGTCTTCAAATCTGTCAAGAACAGGATTTTTAATATATTTGCTTATTATTTTTTCAACAAGTTCCTGTGTCTTTATCCCGCCGTCGCCATGCGAAATCAGTATATATTCATCTTTTTCCTTCATTATTTAGTCCTCAGGTATTTAAAATAAGCCGCACATGTTCCTTCCGATGAGACCATGCATGGGCCAATCGGACTGTCAGGCCTGCATTTTGATGCAAAAAGAATGCAGTCTGTCGGCTTTTTTAAACCTTTAAGTATATCGCCGCATGAGCAGCCTTTTGGGTCATTAAAAGAGCTGACATTTACCGGAAAAATTTTTCCTGCATCAAAATGTGAAAATTTATCTTTTAATTTCATCCCGCTTGATGGGATAAGTCCAAGCCCCCGCCAGATTGAATCATCTGTCTGAAACACTTCATCAATAAGAGAAAGAGCATAGGGGTTTCCTTCTTCTTTTACAGCGCCTTTATAGCAATTTTCAACGCTGAATCTGGTGTTTTTTAACTGTTTTAATATCATCCTGACAGAAATCAGAATATCTTCAGGCCCAAAACCGCTTATTACAGAAGGTATTTGATACTCTGAAGCAATAAATCTGTAAGGATTGACTCCTATTATAGCTGAAACATGTCCCGGGAGCAGCAGACCGTTTACTTTTATCTGCTTATCAGCTAACAAAGCTTCCAGTGCCGGTGGTATTATTTTATGTGTTGAAAAAATAAAAAAATTTTTTAATTTTTTATTGAAAGCATTTTTTATAATCACTGAAGTAAGAGGGATCGTTGTTTCAAATCCGATAGCAATAAACATAACATTTTTGCCGGGGTTTTTTTCTGCAAAATCCACTGAATCCGCAGGGGAATAACATACATGGATGTCGGCTCCTGCTGTTTTTTCAGCAGAAAGGCTTGAGAATGTTCCCGGCACCCTTATCATGTCGCCAAATGTGAAAACAGTTAATCTATATTTCCTGATTATTTCAATTATAGTGTCGATATCTTTTGAAGGAGTGACGCATACCGGGCAGCCCGGTCCGCTTATAAGATTGATTGAAGAGGGCAGGAGCTGTGATAAACCATAACGGGCAATTGACATTGTGTGTGTGCCGCAGACCTCCATTATATTTATCTTTTCAAGATTTCCTGAAGAAATAAGCTCTGAAGACAGGAGGGCAATACTTTTAACTGTTTTTTTTATTTTTTCCATTGGCAAAGCAGGTTATTTTTTTTATGCTTTGTTTTGCGCTGTACTATATTTTATTTCAAATCATTTTACTGCAAATCATCTTTTTCCTTGAATTCTTCAAAAAAAACATCATCGGTCTCTTCACCGGTTTCAGAAAAGTATTCTTTCCAGTAGCCCTGAGTTATCAGAGCTTCTTTGCTGTCAATGATCTGAATTGCAAAACCGGCATGCACAATTACAAAATCATTTATTTTAATTTCAGGCAATAGAGAGATATCTACCTCTTTTCTGACCCCAAGGCTCTCTACTTCTGCTATATTGCCGTTTATTTTTATTATCTTAGCAGGTATTGCAAGGCACATATTGTAACCATCCTTCATAAATATTTACTATTTCCAGGCACTGAGATTTTATATCATTTAAATTTTATTTTTGCAATCCTGGGCCACTGCTGCAATAAATGCCTGGCCAAGAGAAATTCCGCCGTCATTTACCGGTACTTTATTATTAGAATAAACTTTGAAACCTTCTTTTTTCAGGATGCGAGCTGTTTTTGTAAGTAAAAGGTGGTTCTGGAAAACTCCGCCGCTCAGCAGCACTGTATCAATACCTGATTTTTCCCTGTGTATGCGGCAGGTATGAAGTATTAAGTGCGCAAGGCTGTTGTGAAATTTTGATGAAATTATACTGACAGCTATATTATTTTTTATGTCAGCTACTATCTGGTTGAATAGATGAAAGTCATCAATTATTAATTCATTATTATTTTCAACAAGACATAGCGTGTATTGTTTGCCTGTGGTGCCGGAGGCGGCCATTTCAAGGCGTACTGCTGCTTCACCTTCATATGTAGATACATGTATAAGGTTAAGAAGTGAGCTGACTGCGTCAAATAGTCTTCCCATGCTTGTTGTTAAAGGGGAGTTAAAACCCGTTTCTATCTGTCTGGTAACAAGCTGCATTTCGAGAAGAGGTATTATTTCTTTATAATGCGGAAATTCATTGTACACATATCTGTTAAAATCGATTTTCAAGTCTGCGGATTTTAAGTCTGCCGGGCTGCAAATCACTTTCTTCCAAAAATTGTACAGATATACAAGAGACATCCTGTAAGGGTTTTTTATTGTTGCTTCACCGCCAGGGAGGACTTTTTCAGCAAGATGGGAGATGCGCTTAAATTCCAGTTTCCTGTTTACTGTAAAAACTTCACTGCCCCATATCTTGCCATCATCTCCGTAACCTGTTCCATCCCAGGCAAAACCTATAAAATCATTTTTCATATCATTTAATAATCTGTTTTCTGCAATGACTGAAGCAATATGAGCTTTATGATGCTGAACTGCAAGTTTTTGCGCTGAAGGCATAAATGATTTCGCAAAATCAGTTGTCGCATATCCGGGGTGGCAGTCATGGACTACCATGCGTAATCCCGGAAGGCCAAAAATTTTCATATAATTCTCTAATGTGTCTTTGAAGAAGTGAACTGTTTCAGCATTGTCCATATCTCCAAGATGCTGGCTTATTATTGCAAATTTACTGTAAAGAAGGCAAAAAGTATTTTTTTCCTGTGCACCTGTTGCAAGAACCGGATTTTTGCCTGCATCACACTCGATTTTTATCGGGTAAGGGGCATAGCCTCTTGCACGCCTTATTGATGCCTCCCGGTTACCGATAATCCTGATGACAGAGTCATCATATTTTGAAAAAATGTCTCTGTTGTTGGTAAGGAAGTAATCACAGATCCCGCCCAGCTTATTTATGGCCTCATTATTTTCAGAAGCGATGGGTTCTTCAGAGACATTACCGCTTGTCATTACAAGCGGAACATCTATATTTTTAAAAAGCAGGTGGTGCAGCGGAGTATAAGCAATCATAATACCTTCATAATTGTTAAAACCGGATACTCTATCAGAAATATGCCTGGCAGCCGTGCCGGGGTTTTTTTTCACCAGTAAAACAGGTGCACCGGGGGATTTAAGGCTCTGTATCTGTGCTTTATTAAGCTTATAATATGCTGATGCCATTTTGGAATCCCTGAACATGATTGCAAATGGTTTTGAAGGCCTTTTCTTTTTTTTTCTAAGCTGCATTACAGAGTAATCATTTGTGGCATCACATGCTATCTG
>MWAX01000095.1 GCA_002068775.1 Actinobacteria bacterium ADurb.Bin346
AAAACAGGCAGGCGTGGTCGGCCTCGGAGGGGCAGCTTTTCCTACCCATTTAAAGCTTTCGGCCTCATCCGGGAAAAAAATTGATACTCTGGTGATAAATGGGTGCGAATGTGAGCCTTATATCACTGCAGACCACCGGCTGATGCTGGAATATGCCGCTGAGATTATCTGCGGGGTATATATAACTGCAAAGATTTTAGCAGTTGATAATATTATTTTCGCAATAGAAAATAACAAACAGGATGCAATCAGAAATATTGAAAGCACAGGTGAAAGTATCGGACTCAGTGATAAAATAAAAATAGTCTCATTGCCATCCAGATATCCAATGGGCGCTGAAAAGGTCCTTCTTTATAATCTCCTTGGAAGGAAAGTCCCTGTTGGCGGACTTCCATTTGATGTCGGCACAGTAGTCAGCAATGTCGGCACATCTAAAGCTGTGTTTGATGCAGTAATAAACAAAAAACCTCTGATAGAGCGTGTAATCACTGTTACAGGCGATATTGAAAAACCGGCTAATTTAATGGTAAGGATAGGAACGCTTGTGGGGGATATAGTCGGAGATATAACAGGAATTACCTGTATTGATCAGAATACAAGTTATAAATTGATTTTTGGCGGTCCAATGACAGGGTTTTCTATAAATAACCTGGACTTTCCTGTAACAAAATCGGTCAACTGTATTTTAATTAAAAAAGTAAAAAAGCTTCCTGAGAAAAATTGTATAAGATGCGGCAGGTGCATCAGCGTATGCCCAATGAATCTGATGCCCCTGGTGTATGCAAACTATGTTAAAAACAACAAATTTGAGGATTGCAGGCAGTACTTTATTGAAAGCTGCATAGAATGCGGCTCATGCGCATATGTCTGCCCATCGGCTATTCCGCTGATTGGATATATAAAAACCGGTAAGGCAGTCCTTGCAAGAAAATAACAGTATCCGAAATGGATTGATATAAATTGAAATAAATTGATGTGGATTGATATAGATGAATGATATTGAAGCAAAAAATATAATAAGAAGCGGCGAAATAATTATTTCACACCCGCCGCACATATGGAAGAGTTTTTCAACTCCCAAAATCATGTATATAGTTTTTGCTGTTATACTTCTGCCATCTGCAGCCGGGATTTATTATTTTGGTCTGCACTCCTTATATCTGATGCTTGCAAGCACCGGAACGGCAGTGCTTGTTGAGTTTATCATCAGGAAATCAAGGAAAAAGAACGCTTTCCCTGATGGAAGCGCTGCAATAACCGGGCTGCTTCTTGCACTCACGCTTCCGCCAAGAATACCGGTATGGATGGCAGTAATTGGCAGCGCTTTTGCAATTGCCATAGCAAAGGAAGCCTTTGGCGGACTGGGCCACAATATTTTCAATCCCGCCCTTGCAGGGAGAGCATTTCTTGCTATCTGTTTTCCATTAAAAATGACGGAATGGTATCAGCCGGGGAATTTTTATGGGGATGCCCTAACCTCTGCCACACCGCTTGCCAAAAATTATATATATGAAGGAACAAAGGCTGCTCTTTACAGGGATATGTTTTTTGGCAACATCGCAGGCTCCATAGGGGAGACCTCAGCTCTTGTTATAATCCTTGGCGGGATAATACTTATAATATTAAAACTTATAGACTGGCGAATACCGCTCATTTACATAGGGACTGTTGCAGCCGGTGCAGCCTTATTTGGCCAGGATATAATATTTCAGGTACTTGCAGGCGGATTAATGCTTGGAGCTTTTTTCATGGCAACAGATTATGTGACATCACCCATGACGCCCCTCGGGAGGTGTATTTTTGCTGCCGGCGCGGGAATCATCACACTTCTCATCCGGCGTTTTGGAGCGATGCCTGAAGGTGTCTGCTTTTCTATATTGATTATGAATGCAATCACTCCGCTTATAGATAAATATGTAAGGATAAAACCATTTGGTTATAAAAAAGAACCGGTAAAGAAAGCAGCGCAAAAAAATACTAAAAATGATAAAAACCGGCAGCAGTAATACTAATAACCCGCCATGCGGGCAGAGTTCCACGCACTTTAGCGCGCGGGTATCTAAGATATAATGCTGATGATGAAAGGGAAGATAATACAAAGTTGAATGAAAACCGGCAGATCCATGATAAAAAAATAAAAAAAAGCAGCAGCTGCAGTGAAAAAATTTTTGGAAACAGATTTTATCCGCTGATTTTTCTGACAATAATAGTATTTGTTTCTGTCAGTCTTGTTATGGTTGTAAACAATATGACAAGAGTAAAGATACTTGCAGAAAAGGATGCTGCAATAATCAGCCAGTTAAAAGCAATTTTTACTGATACGGATGATTATGAGCCAAAAAAAGATTACTATATAGCATACAGAGATAAACAGGTCATCGGATTTGCATTTGTTGCAAAAGGGAAGGGATATGGTGGAGAGATAAATATATTTGTGGGTTTAAATACAGATTTTACAATAGAGCAGATTAAAATATTGTCAAATACTGAAACGCCGGGACTGGGTACTAAAATCACAGAAGACTCTTTTACAGGCCAGTTTAAGGGGCTTTCTTTTAAAGATGTGTCTTTATCAAAAGATGGCGGAAAAATAGATGCAATTACCGGTGCCACAATCAGTTCAAAAGCTGTAACAGACGCAGTCAGAAAAGAGCTTGAAGAAAAAATTGAAGTTATAAAAAGCGATATGAAATGATGCCGGAAGAAACAAAAAATACAAATTCCAGAAGATTTGCAAAAGAGATATTAAAAGGTCTTGTAATTGCAAACCCTGTTTTTGTGCTTGTGCTCGGGCTATGTCCCACGCTGGCAGTGACAGTTTCAATTGATAATGCCCTGGGCATGAGCGCGGGTGTAATATTTGTGCTGCTTGGCTCTAATTTAATTATATCCATGATAAGGAAAATAACTCCGCAGCTTGCAAGGATACCGGTATATATTGTAGTAATAGCCACTTTTGTGACAATTCTCAGCCTGGTTTTTGAAGCTTATCTGCCTCCGCTGCATGAATCGCTTGGAATCTATCTTCCGCTTATCGTAGTAAATTGCATCATCCTTGGCAGGGCTGAGGCTTTTGCATCAAAAAATACAATACTTCTGTCAATTGCAGATGCAATCGGGATAGGGGTAGGGTTTGCTTTATCAATGATCATAGTCTCTTTTTTCAGGGAAATACTTGGTACAGGAAAACTTACGGTCTTTGGAAAGACACTTTTTTCTATACCGGTTTTATCTTCTGACCCGCTGGCATTTTTTATAATGCCTCCCGGAGCTTTTCTTGTGCTGGGCCTGCTTTTAGCATTGTTCAGATGGCTGGGAGTGTTAAATAATGAATAGTGGTGCAAGCCTTATAACAATATTTGTTGGAATGGTGATAATCAATAATATGGTGCTCACAAAATTCCTGGGCTTATGTCCGTTTTTCGGGGTGTCAAAAAAATTGTCAAATGCGATAAGCATGGGAGTTGCGGTAACCTTCGTAATGCTGCTTGCTGCCATTGCCACTTCGGTGATCTATAGTTTTATCCTGGTGCCTTATAATATAGAATTCATGAACATAATAATTTATATTCTTGTAATAGCATCACTTGTGCAAATAGTTGAACTGATAATCCGCCGGACAAACATAGCGCTGTATAATGCTCTGGGCATTTACCTTCCATTGATAACTACAAACTGCGCGGTCCTTGGCATAACCCTTATTAATGCGAGCAATAATTATTCAATAGTTCAAAGCATGGTAAGCGCAGTGGGGGGAGGATTGGGTTTTACTCTTGTGCTCATTATAATGTCAGGAATCAGAGAAAAACTTGAACTCGGAGATACGCCAAAATCACTGCGCGGATTACCGGTTGCTTTTATAACAGCGTCACTTCTTGCGCTCTCATTCATGGGGTTCAGCGGATTGCTGTGATAGATTAAATAAGGGGTCATTATGTTATATCCAATACTTATACTGACAGGGATAGGGATCTTATGCGGAGCATTAGTAATTATTGTAAGCAGATTTCTGCCAAAGGAACCGGAATCCCTAAAAAAAGCCGAAGCAATAAATGAGAATTTGCCCGGGGTAAACTGCGGCGCCTGCGGTTATCCGGGATGTTTCTCTTACGCACAGGCACTTTCAGAAGATAAAAAAGTATTTTACAGCAATACATGTGCTACAGTCCTTCAGGATGAAAAGATGCTGTCAGGTCTGAAAGAACTGCTTGACCTTAAAATCGACAAAAAATCACTCAATATGAAAGCTGTTGTAAGCTGTTCAGGAAATTGCGAGAATCTCGGTACTTACACTGGAGTTTCGTCCTGTAAGGCTGCAACAAAAATACTGAGCGGTTTTAAAAGGTGCCCATACAGCTGCCTTGGCCTGGGAGACTGTATTGAAGCCTGTCCTCAAAATGCAATATATATTGATATCAATTCAAACATAGCAGTTGTCGATCCGGTTAAATGCAACGGTTGCGGATTATGTGTCAGCCAGTGTCCGAGAAATGTTATAAAACTCATACCTGCAAATTCTAAAGTAGTGTTTCTATGCAATTATCAGGATTTAAGAGATATACCCGGCAGGGAGAAATGCGCCTCAGGATGCACAAGGTGCAGGAAATGTGTCAAAGTTTGCCCTTCCGGCGCAATCACATGGAATAAAGACAAATCTGTGCCTGAGTTTGATTATGAAAAATGTACAAATTGCATGGAATGTGTTGCAGCCTGCCCGCAAAAAATAATAAGAGAATTTCCAGGTACAAATAAAAAAGCTCCAAGTAATCTTTCGCCATAGCTTGCGCCTTAGGTTATTAAACCACTTGGAGCTCCGCTTTAGAACTTTTCTTGGGAACTCTCGAGTTTTTAATTTACTACTGTAACTCTTTCGAATAACAGATTCTTCTAAATACTCAAGGTTGCCTTCTGCTCTAAAGTATAATAAACTTTATC
>MWAX01000096.1 GCA_002068775.1 Actinobacteria bacterium ADurb.Bin346
ATATAGAGCAGGATTATTATGAGCAGTCCTATGTATGGTTTAGCCTTGAGCTTGCAGCGGCAGCCCGCGCAGAGCCTGTCAAGCCTGGCAGCTACAGTGTTGAAATACTGCTTAATAATGTGATTGCAGATAAGCTTGATTTTACAGTGATAAAAGGCGAGCTGGTAACGTTTGAGCACGGCATTACTTATTCAAACGATGATTACGGCTTTACTATAAGCATACCTGACAACTGGACATTTAAAGAAAACCCATCAGATAATGCAATAATGATAGAGCTCATACCTGAAAAATATATCATTACAAGATTTGCATTTATAGCTGCACCCTCAAAGCCAGTAAAACCCTATGATAAATTTGCAGAAGAAGATGCGGCAGGTTTTGCAGAAGAAAACAGCTGGACTCAGGTCAGCTCACAGTCAAGGGATTACAGCCTGGCAAATGGAGATCCCGTCAAGCAAATAATGTATCTTCATCAGGACGGGCAGAAAAATCAGTACGCTACTGCATACACTTTTATTGAACATGGCGATAATGTATATATCTTATATGCAGCAGCAGACAAGGAAAGCGCAGGCGAAGTCACTGAGGCAGCATATTTCGGGATACTGCAGTCGCTGGCACTCAGATAATGCTCAAATAATGCTAAGGTAATAATCATTGCAATTATTGTATTTTTATGTTTTTATCTTTCAAGTAAGAAATGTTAATCTGTATACAATCCTTTATTTTTCATATATATATATATATATATATATTAATTTATTTAGTTAATGGGGAGGGGGGAGCAGAATGATTAAAATTCATAAAACCAGTGAAAACCTTACATCCGAAACGGACAAGATAGAATGCGGGGCATGGATACATCTTGAGAACCCCGATGCAGATGAAATAGAAATGGTCTCAACTCAGACCGGCCTGGACAGGGACCTTTTAAGGGCGGCGCTTGACCGTGAGGAAAGCTCCCGAATGGAAGTCGAAGACAGCCAGATGCTTGTGCTGCTTGACGTTCCCGTCATGGAAGTTGTCGAGACAGCTGCCAGGTATTATACAATACCGCTTGGCATAGTGCTAAATGATGATTACATTGTCACTGTCTGCCTGCAGGAAAACAATATAATAGAAGACTTCTTTGAGCAGAAGATCAAGACTTTCTACACATTTAAAAAGACCAGGTTCATCCTGCAGATACTGCTGAGGATAGACAAGTACTACCTGAGTTTTTTAAAGCAGATTGATAAAGCAAGCAAGAATATTGAAGCAATACTGCTTAAGTCCACCAAAAATAAAGAGCTCGTAGACATGCTTGCGCTTGAAAAAAGCCTTGTGTTTTTTTCCACTTCACTTAAATCAAACCAGGCAACACTGGAAAAAATGCTAAAGCTTAAAGAAATGAAAAAATACCCGGAGGATGAAGACCTGCTGGAAGATGTGATTATTGAAAACAGCCAGGCTATCGAAATGACAAATATTTACAGGGATATTTTGACAAACACCATGGATGCTTTTGCTTCTATTATTAATAATAACTTAAACATTGTAATGAAAATACTGACACTCATAACTATAGTCATGGCAATCCCCACAATAATTTCAAGTCTTTTTGGAATGAATGTCCCCATGCCCTGGGGAAATTTTCCGTGGGCGTTTGTAAGCGTAATTTTTATCACACTGTTAATTTGCGCAGTAGTGCTTGTGGTACTTATTAGAAGGAAGCTGTTTTAAATTATGGAATCCTTAGGCACATTTTTCCAGGATTTTTCCCACAATATCGGAAATTATTTCGCTGTATTTTTTACTGCCATGATACCGATTGGGGAACTCAGGGCATCAATACCCCTGGCGCTGGGCGCATTCAAGCTGGATATATACAGCGCCCTTATTCTGTCAATCATTGGCAATATGATACCTGCAGCAGTGGTGGTTTTTGCGCTGGAACCACTTTCAAAATTTTTAATGAGCAGATTCAGGCCCGCCAACAGGTTTTTTACCTGGCTTTTTAACAGGACAAGGCGCAAATACAGCAAGAGGTTTGAAAAATATAAGGGTTTTGCGTTGGCAGTTTTTGTAGGTATACCGCTTCCCATGACAGGAGCATGGACAGGCGCAATAATTGCTTTTGTATTTGGCATACCCCCGAAGAAAGCCATACTTGATATCTTCCTGGGTGTGCTTATGGCTGCTGCCATAGTGACTGCAGTATTTGAAACTGTGGGGTATGTAAGGATTTTAATGGGCTGACAATAGCTCCTCTCTTCCTGAAACTGGGCCCGTTTTTCTGAAACTGATTTTAAATTCAAAAAAACTCTTTTAACGCTCTTTTATGATTTCTTATTTCTGCTTTTGATTTTTTGTAAATTATTTATTTTTTGTTAATCATAAAATAAAGTTCATCCCCGACCCTTATCTTTTTAGCTGCCGCCATTCCGCCTTTTACTTCTATGACTCTGTCTGCGCCAAAGACAACCGGAGAAAACCTCCAGGGTTTGAGTTCATTTAATATCCTTGTCACCCTGTTGCATCTGTCAAGAAATATCACGTCAATTGAAAAACTCATAAAGAATGTATGTATGCTGTTGCACCGGCTTATTGCAAGACCGCTGTCTTTTTCAAGGGTTCTTTGAAACATGAGCCCGATAAGCCTTTTTAAAAAAGCATCAGCCAGCCCGACTTTTAAAAAAAGCAGAGTCCTTCCGCCGTCACTTTCAATCCTGTATATTTCTGCAGTTAAGTTAAGAGGAATTATTTTGCAATTTCCTTCTCAACTTCTTTTTTGCCTTCTTCCAGTTCCTCAGCCTGCTGTTTGTCCAGCATGAGAAGAAGCGCCTGGAACTCTCCAACATGGGTCTTTTCCTCTTTTGCGATGTCAAGAATTACTTTTTTAATATCTTTATTTTCAGTTTTAGCTGCAAGCTGCTCATAGAGGTTTACAGCATCAAGTTCAGCTATTATTCCAAGCCTTAGTATTTCCTTGTCGATGCTTGATTTGGAGAGTTTGTCCATGTCAATTGGTGAGCTGGATAACATTTTTTGCTCCTTTCCTTACAATAATATTATAAGCTTTATCAAATGGAATCAAATATTATAAAGATTAAAAACCATGCAAATACCTGCGCATTAAAGTGTGGTGTGCTCTGCCCGTGCAACGCTTTATTAGAAAAATCAGCAGCGCAGCTTACTCAGGTTAAAAATGGTCGGGATGGAGGGATTTGAACCCACGACCTCAGCGTCCCGAACGCTGCGCGCTAACCAAGCTGCGCTACATCCCGACGAAAAACAGCATTGTTTATTATATATCATTTGCCATTTCTTGTAATATGAATTTTTGTTTTGCAGGTTTGTGTATTTAATGTATGCAATTGTGAAAAGTCTTGCCGGGGCAGTAAACCAATCTGCCCCCAGTTATTGGCTCGAAATAATATATCAATGTGTCATGTCTGCTGGTAGATTGAAAATGATTGCTTTAATGAGGCTGTAAATACATGGAATGTTGATCATGTATACAGGCACAGTCAAAATATAATTATCGCTTTTATCCTGTTTATATTTATAATGTTTAATATCTCTAATATTTTCTTTGCCCGAAACATTAAACGCAGACGGATTAGTACAAAATCCTTTTTTGGTATACTTTGTAAAAGCAGAATTTATTCTTGCAAAATGGATACGTCCAATACCTCTATAGCACCTGCCTTATTTTTCAAAACAACCAGATATACCTTACAACAATTATATAAATAATTAATGCTTTAAGCACTCCAAAATCAAAAAAATATCTTATTTTTTAAAAATACTTTTACCCTTTGCGAAATTTATGCGGGCAAATACTGCCTGAAAACAGCATTTTTAAGCTTGTATTGGGGTTATTAAGTGACAAGATGCGGAATTTCTGTCAAATATTTTCATTTCTTTCTATATTCTTACTTTTAATATATAATACTATTAAAATATATTAACAAGGTAGATTGTAATGGGTAAGACTAAAATAACACGAAAAGGACAGGTTACAATACCAAAAGAAGCAAGGGAAAGACTGTCTCTTAGCGAATCTGACTATCTGGATGTCAAAGTTATTGGCACAACTATAATTATGGAAAAGCTTGAATCTTTTGAATCTCTGGAAGGCTCCTTAAAAATACCTTCAAAATACAGGAAAAAAACACTTGAGGAAATCGAAGATATGGCCAGGACAAAGCGTGCAAAAGAGGTAATTGATGAATAGGAAAGTTTATGCTGACACAAATATTTTTTTAAGATACCTTACCGGCGAGCCCTCTGGACAGGCCCAAAAAGTTACCGCTTTTTTTAATAAGGTTGAATCCGGTGAGTGCATATTGTTTGTGTGCGACCTTGTTATTTCCGAACTTGTATATGTGCTGGAAAAGATTTTTGAACTTGAAAAAAAAGAAATATGCAAAAAAATAAAAATACTTATGCTAAGAAAGAATATTGTGCTTGAAAATACACAGATTATTTTTACTGCACTTGATTTTTACCGTGATTTAAATGTTGATTTTACTGATGCTTACATTTATTGCCACGCTGTTAGAAACCACACCAATAGCTTTTTTACATTCGATAAACATTTCAATAAATTCAGCAATGCAGAAATAATATAAAGTGAGCGGCATATTGCATGGCTGTACTCTTGCATCTACTGATGGTGACTTTGCCCGTTTCTCAAAATTAAAATGGATAAATCCTCTCAAGCTAATTAAAAACCAGAAAAGTTCATAAACAGGTTTAATAACACTTTTAACCGGGCAAAAATGTATGGTAATAATGCATTAGCTAAAAGCAACATTTAAATCA
>MWAX01000097.1 GCA_002068775.1 Actinobacteria bacterium ADurb.Bin346
CGGTATCCGCCAAGGAAGGCATCAATATCGACGAGCTGCTTGAGAAGATCGTGGAGTATATTCCCGCGCCGACCGGCGATCCCGCCGCGCCGCTGTCCGCGCTCATTTTCGATTCATACTTCGACAAGTATGTGGGAACCGTCGCCAAGATCCGCGTATACAACGGGACCATGAAGAAGGACGACGTGATCCGCATGGTTTCAACCGGTCGCGATTACAATGTGGGCGATGTGGGCGTCTTCCGTCTGAGCTTTGAGAAGCGTCCGCAGCTGGGCCCGGGAGAAGTCGGCTATGTGATCGCAAACATCAAGAGCGTCACCGACACCAAGATCGGTGACACGATCACCCATGCGGCACGCCCCTGCGAAAAACCGCTGACCGGTTTCCGCGACGTAAAACCCATGGTCTTTGCAGGCCTGTATCCCATGTATTCCGATGATTACGAGACGCTCCGGGAATCACTGCAGAAACTCAAGCTCAATGACGCGAGTCTTCTCTTTGAACCGGATAACTCCTACGCGCTGGGCTTCGGCTTCCGCTGCGGCTTCCTGGGCCTGCTCCACATGGAGATCATCCAGGAGCGCCTGGAGCGCGAATTCGATCTGGCGCTGGTCACCACCGCGCCGAGCGTAGAGTACCATGTCACCACGGTGAAAGGAGAGAAGCTGGTGGTGGATAATCCTGTCAAGCTTCCGGACATAGAATCTGCAGGAAGGGTCAGGGAAACAATAAATTCAACAGGTACCGGCATTATTTCAGTCGGCAGGCTCTTATGCGATGAGGACAGACATGCAGTTGCTGAATTTTGTTTAAAGCTGGGGTGGCCTGTTTATGCAGACATAACATCGGGGCTTCGGCTTGGAGGTATTGGCACAAATATAATCAAGCATTTTGACCAGCAACTCTTAGACACTGCAGTAAATAAAGCAGCGGCACCTTCTGCAGTTATCCATATCGGGGGCCCTGTAACTTCGAAAAGATACTGCCAGTTTTTATCCCAAAATAGACCGGATCATTTTATTGTAATAAAACCTGACAGTACAAGATATGACCCTGTTTATGCAGTGACAGAATTTATTGAATCTGATATATCTCATTTCTGCAATGCGATATGTTCAGTTATTTCCTGTGGCGGTTCAAGGCTGGGAAGGCAAATGCAGGATTTTAAGAATTTTTATGAAAGAAGCGCTGCAAAGGCACAGGAGATAATTGAAAGGTATTTTAAAAATGAGTGTAATAGCAATACAGGTATTTCAGGTATTAACACTTCAGATTCTGATACGTCAGTAATTGATAAAAACAAGAGCCTCATTAGTGAAATTTCTGTTGCAAGAATCGTCTCACGGTTAATCCCGGATAAATCTGCGCTTTTCTTATCAAGCAGCATGCCTATCAGGGACATGGAGCTGTATGGAGATTTTTCTTTAAAAAGTAATATCGAAATAGGCACAAACAGGGGCGCAAGCGGAATTGACGGGATAATATCATCGGCTGCCGGTATTAGCGCAGGAAGCGGAAAACCCTGTACAGTAATTGCAGGAGATATCGCCTTTATTCATGATTTAAATTCCCTGGCTTTCATTAAAAAAGAAAGGTTCCCGGTTATAATCATTATCATAAATAACAATGGGGGCGGCATCTTTGATTTCCTTCCCATATCTTCATGTGCAGATATTTTTGAAAAATACTTTGTGGCACCTCATGGTTTTTACTTTAGAGGTGCTGCATCTGATTTTGGAATCGATTACTGTCAGGCAAGAACATGTAAAGAATTTGAATCTGCATATAAAGATGCCTGCATTAGAGCAGCAAGCGCAGCAAGGGCAAACCTGATAAATCCGGGATTAATAAGTAAGTGCCCAAATAATCAGAATAATGGCAGCGATAACCACGAAACGTCCCCTGCTTCAATAATCGAAGTTATAACAGACAGACTTTATAATTTTAACCTTCGTAAAAAAATAAAAAAAGAAATAATAGACTGGTTGAATTCAGGAGGTGCTTTTGATGAATAAAAACGGAATTAAGAACAGGCAAAACACAAAAGAAATATCATGGAAAAAATCCGGGGATTACTCAGATATAAAATATGAAAAAACAGAAGGTATTGCAAAAATTACCATAAACCGTCCTGAGGTAAGAAATGCTTTCAGGCCCCAGACACTGAATGAGATCTCTTTCGCCCTGCGCGATGCGGCGCTTGATCCTGATACAGGGGTCATAATACTGACAGGACAGGGAAATAAAGCATTTTGTTCAGGCGGCGACCAGCGCATAAGGGGAAACACCGGCTACAGAGATGCTAAGGGCGCAGAGAGCCTAAGCTTTCTTGAACTGCAGAGACAGATAAGGACCTGCCCGAAACCGGTTATAGCAATGGTTGCAGGTTATGCAATCGGCGGCGGCAATGTGCTCCAGATGCTCTGCGACCTGACAATTGCAGCTGATAATGCTGTATTTGGCCAGACCGGCCCGAGAGTCGGTTCTTTTGACGGCGGTTATGGCTCAGCCTACCTTGCCCGCCTGGTGGGACAGAAAAAAGCGCGTGAGATATGGTTTTTGTGCAGGCAGTATTCTGCCGCTCAGGCGCTAGAAATGGGGATGATAAATGCGGTCGTTCCTCTTTGCGAGCTTGAGCAGGAAACTCTCAAATGGTGCAGGGAAATACTTGCAAACTCTCCCACTGCAATACAATGCCTGAAGGCTGCGTTAAATGCAGACTGTGACGGACAGGCAGGGCTTCAGGAACTGGCTGGCTGCGCCACTATGCTTTACTACCAGAATCCTGAGGCGCAGGAAGGAAGAGATGCTTATCTTGAAAAAAGAAAACCTGATTTTAAAAAAATCTGGAAAAAACAGAGAGGAATTTAAAAAAATCATCCCGGCGGATTGTTTTTATTATGCGCCGCTCTAAAATAGACACCGGAAAGGAAGACTCTGATAAAATCTAAGGCATCAACATGGTTTCACACTTTAAGGCCAAAAACTCTGCCTGCTGCTCTTGCTCCTGTGATAATCGGACTGGCCATGGCATTTGCTGCCACAAAGTCTTTTGGCACTGACGGATTTATCATATGGATAGCAGTTATAACTGCTGTCTGCGCCCTGCTTATCCAGATAGGGACAAATCTTGCAAACGATTATTTCGACTATTTGAAGGGCACTGATAATGAAAAAAGGGTTGGCCCGCTCCGGGCAATACACGCCGGGCTTGTTTCAAAAAAAGAGATGCTTCTTTCATTTATAATAACATTTTTCCTTGCTGCCTGCTTTGGGGTAATCCTTGTAATAAGGGGCGGCGTGCCCATACTCATTACTGGCGCTGCAGCAATAATCTGCGGAATCCTTTACACGGCAGGACCCAGGCCTATCGGATATATTGGCCTTGCTGAGCTTTTTGTTCTTGTTTTTTTTGGCCCTGTTTCTGTTGCGGGCACATATTATCTGCAGACCCTTAAAATCCCGATATGGCCTGTAATTGCGGGTATTTCTGCCGGACTTTTTTCCACAGCAATACTTACCGCTAATAATCTCCGGGATATTGAGACTGACAGAGCAGCCGGAAGGAAAAACCTTATAATCCTGTTCGGATATAAGTTTGGAGTTGCACAGTATTATTTCTGCATCATTTCCGCTTTACTTATACCGGTGATAATTGTGCTTGTAAGCAGAAAACACTATTTGTCGCTTATTTGCCTTTCAGCAATATTTTTTGAAATAAAACCGCTTAAGATTCTGGTAACAAAGCCGCTGCCGCCTCCGCCTTCAAGTCTTATAGAGGTGCTCGTCAAGACAGGAAGAGCCCTATTGATTTTCAGCCTTCTTTTTTCTGCAGGCTGGATAGCTTCTGCATATTTTTAAAAAACTTTTAGCCCTGCCACCAGGAAAAGAGTTTGCAATACTGAAAAGATAGCAGCCGCTATTGCAGATTTGAAGCATCGAGCCCATACGTTTTTATCAGTTCATTTATATAATTTCCAAGGCTGCCGAGCAGCTCCTCATCAAGTATAAATTTGTTATTTTCAAGACGTAAAAGCAGTTTGCTGATAATTGATGCTGCCTTTGAGCCGGGATTATTTGCAATTGTATTTCTGTAGCTTTGTATCACTTCATCAAATACCCTATTTGTGGAATAATCTCTGGTGGGAGTATTGTTCTGCCCGTAGATGTAGGCAGAAAAATATCCTAAAAATAATTCTCCCGCTTCAGCCCTCCTCGGGCTATCCTGGAGATACCTGACCAGATAATTTTCAGTATTTATCATTCTTGCTGCAATCTCGTCCCATGAAATCATCAGCGCAGCATCTCTCGAATATATTTTGTTGGATTCTTCAGCCCTTAGCTGAAGATATTCATTATATTCCTGAGTGAGCCTGCTGGAGTATTTCTTAAGAAACTCAAAATCTATTATCGGATAAAATGCTCCTTCAAGATTCACAAATTTAAATCCGCCATTAAAAACTTTCAATGTTTCATCCCTCAGGGTTTCATCCTGTATTTTGCCTGCGTTTTCTTTGGTGAATTCCTCTTCAGTGGCAAAGGATTTCATAAGTATCTGCTGAGCTTTTCCTTCAAAAAGATACTGGATTATTTTATCTATATAAGCTTTTTGCACATATTCAAGCTTTTCCAGCAGTGCCGCCATTGTTTCCGGTAAAACAAGCTCAAAATTTGCATCAATATAACTTAAAAGCTTGTCCGGCGCAGGCTCAATTTCCATAAGGGCATCAAATCCTGCCAGTATGCTTTCCTGGATGGCTCCGACATTTGTGGGCTCCGTATCGCCTGCGCCTGCCGGCTCCTGGCCATTATCATCACTTCCGGGCTCAACCGTCTCCTTTACCCCTTCCTCAGCAGCCTCTGCTTCAACAGATGATTTGCCCCCGTTTACTGACGGCTCACGCCTGCAGGCAGGCAGCAGCATAACCACCAGAAGAACTGCGGCTAGTGCCGGGATTATAAATACTTTAAGGATGAACTCATAACTTATTTTCTTTTTCATAAAAATACTCTTTTCTGCCGGAATTTATATTATTTTGGATGCTAACTATTATTTTTAACTGATTGTAAAATTATAAACCTATACCATATAATTATTCCATTAAAATTGTGCTCTCATCAACAAAATACTTAAAAACCGATCGGGGCGGGGGGCGGACTTGTGAGGCCTGGTGAAAAAAACAGTAAATTCTTTTACATTGACTTCGAGTCTGTAAAAAATGCAGCCATGAATCTATACAGTTATGAGCTCGGGCTTATAAAGCCGCTTGCACTGAAAGGCAACCTTCAAAAAAACAGGCGCGGCATAATAGTCGAGATGATCTTTCATGACGGAACCTTTGCTTTTGGAGAAATCTCACCCCTTCCCTTTTTCAGCCAGGAATCATATGAAGATGCGCTAAAGCAGGCAAAAAAAATAAGAGATAAGTTCAATTCAGAAAGCGGTAAACCGGGTGAATCAATGCAGGAAATTATAAGCGGAAACAACAGGCTACTGCCCTCTGTGCAGACTGGTATTGAGATGGCATTGCTTAACTATAGTTTTTATAAAGAAACCGCTATGAAGAAGGCTGTGGGGAAAAATCCGGATGATTTTGTTTTGCTTAATGGACTTATATCGCTAAGGGCCGGAGCCTCTGATAAAGAAATAGAATCAGAAGCTGAAAGAATAATGGAAAAAGGCTATAAAACAGTTAAGATAAAAGTCGGGCGGCAGAAACCCGATGATGACATATCCATGATTAAAAGAATTATCAGCACAGCCGGCGGCGATCTCAGGCTAAGATTTGATGCAAACTGTAGCTGGGATCTTGAAACTGCAATGTATTTTGTAAAAAAACTTAATTGCAGCAAAATTGCGCAGGCAACTGATTATATCGAGGACCCTTTAAAAAACACAGCAGATCTCGAATGCCTTTACAAACAGACCGGGATTGGCATAGCTGTTGATGAAACCCAGTTTATCCCGATTAAAACCTGTCCCTTCCTCAAGGCAGTGATTATAAAACCTACTGTTGCGGGCGGATTTGAAGCTGCATCAGAAAAAATCGAATACTGTAAAAGCGCCGGTATTTTACCGGTGCTCAGCAGCTCCTTTGAAACCGGCCTGGGGATAGCTTCCATTGCGCTGTTTGCTCGGATGAAAAAACTCAGTTCAGCCGCAGCAGGACTTGCTACCCTTGAATGGTTTGGCTCAGACATACTGAATAATAAACTTACAGTAAAAAATGGAAGACTCTTAACTGCTGACGCTGCAGCCGCAATTTCAGATATGGATTTTAATAAACTTAAACTTATAAATTAAAATTAAAAAAATATTATGCTGGAAAAACTGCAGATAAAGCCCGGTGAAAGAATTGCATTGATAAGCGAAAATTGCCCTGAGTTTGCCAGGGCAATCATTGAAATATGGGAGTCCAATGCTGTAGCGATACCGGTCAATCCTTCATATCCTCATTTAAAGCTGACAGATGCCATTAAAAAAGTTTCCTGCGCCAAAGCCATATACGGTTTTAATAAAAATGGCAGCAGTATTTCCCCATCTATCCGCAGTGATTTTGAAGGAAAGATTTACAGTTTTGAAGAATTTAAAAAAAGTAACATTGCAATTGCCGGAGATTGTTTAAGGCAAAAAAAAGACCCTTTTTCATTACTGTATGCAGATACTGCCGCTCTTCAGCCTTTAAGAGCCCTAAATGATCCTGCAAGCATTATATTTACATCGGGAACCACAGATAAGCCCCGGGCAGTGATGCACACTGCAGGAAACCACTATTACAGCGCACTTGGCTCAAATGAAAATATCATTTTATCTCCACAGGATATATGGCTTTTATGCCTGCCGCTGTATCACATAAGCGGACTTTCACTCATCATGAAATCATATTTAAGCGGAGCAGCAATTGCTGTGGCAAATCCACAAGATATCCGTATGCCCTTAAGTGAAATGATTGGAAGATCTCATGCCACACATATTTCACTTGTCCCTGTACAGCTTCACAGGCTAATGCAGGAAAACAGTGCAGTAAAACTTTTAAGGAAGTTAAAGGCAATACTTATCGGCGGCGGAACAGCAGCTGATGGACTGATAAAAGAATGTTTACAAAATAAGCTTAAAATATTTAAATCATACGGATCATCTGAGATGGCATCTCAGGTGACGACTACACTGCCGGCTGATACCGGCAGCCATTTGCTTTCATCAGGAAAGCTTCTAAAATACAGGGAGCTTTCCATTGCGTCGGATACGGAAATCCTTGTAAAAGGTAAGACACTCTTCAGCGGATATGTAAGGGCTGGAAAAGAAGAAACTGCTGATAGAGTGACCGGTGATGCCAATATTTTCCTTCCCTTGGATAATGAAGGGTGGTTTCATACCGGCGATACAGGCTATATTGATAGTGAAGGATATCTTCATGTACTTGGCCGCAAAGACACGATGTTTGTCTCAAAGGGTGAAAATATATATCCTGAAGAAATAGAGAGTGCTGTGCTTGATTACCCCGGCATAGAAAATGCGATTGCTGTCCCCGTAAACTGCCCGAAAAGTGAAAATGTGCCGGCAGTTTTTATAAAGACTGCAGAAAAATCAAGCAGGGGGCTTCATGACATAGCGGGGTTAAAAAAGTTCCTTGAAAAAAAACTGGAAAAAGTAAAAATTCCCGAATTTTATTTTGAATTGCCAAAACAAAAAGCCGGACAGTTAAAACCCGACAGAGAAAAACTGAGGATCACTGCTTCAAAACTTATCAGGTCTAAAGTTTTTCAAGAATAAGATCTGACAGCTTATTTATGCTTTTAGCATTATGCTTGCAGCAAACAGCAAGTCCGTAATAAAACAGAAGGTTTACTTATTATTTTATTTTTCCCTTTAATCTTGTCCACTCATCTTTTAATGTCGCAGTCCTGTTAAATACCGGTTTGCCTGCCCTGCTGTCCGGATCGGCACAAAAATACCCGAGTCTTTCAAACTGGAAGATATCTCCAGGTTTTGCTGCGGCAAGGGATGGTTCCAGCATGCAATTATCAGCTATATTTAAAGAAGAAGGATTGATATTATCTTTGAAATCAGCCCCGCTCTGCACCTTTGCCGGGTTTTCAACTGCAAATAATTTATCATACAGCCTTGCTTCTCCGGCAATTGCATGGCTTGCCGAGACCCAATGTATTGTAGATTTCACTTTTCTTCCGTCAGGTGCGTCCCCTCCTTTTGTTGCAGGGTCATAGGTGCAGTGAAGCTCTGTTATATTTCCTTTACTGTCTTTTATAGCACTTTCACATTTTATAAAATATGCATACCTTAAGCGCACTTCCCGTCCGGGAGCCAGCCTGTAAAATTTGTCCGGCGGGTTTTCCATGAAATCATCTTTTTCAATATAAAGTATTTTTGAAAAGGGCACTTTCCTTCTTCCCGCAGCAGGATCTTCAGGATTATTTATCGCATCCAGCTCTTCCGGGCAGCCTTCCGGATAATTATCAATGATAACTTTTAAAGGGTTTAAAACTGCCATCACTCTCGGGGCATTCCTGTTTAAGTCTTCCCTTATAAAATGTTCAAGGAATGCCATATCAACTGTGCTGTCTGCTTTTGCAATCCCTATTTCCTGACAGAAATTTTTTATTGCCTGTGGAGTATAGCCTCTTCGCCTCATTCCTGAAAGCGTAGGCATCCTCGGGTCATCCCACCCTGAGACAATTTTCTTTTCCACGAGTTCAAGCAGCATTCTTTTGCTCATGACTGTATAAGTCAAATTTAACCTTGCAAACTCTATCTGCTGGGGATGGTGTATGTCAAGCTGTTCGATAAACCAGTCATATAAAGGTCTGTGATCCTGAAACTCCAGCGTACAGATTGAGTGAGTGATTTTTTCTATTGAGTCAGACTGCCCGTGCGCCCAGTCGTATGTGGGATATATGCACCATTTATCGCCTGTGCGGTGATGGGTTGCTCTCAATATCCGGTACATGACAGGGTCCCTCATATTGAGATTTGGTGAAGCCATGTCTATTTTTGCCCGCAGCACTTTTGAGCCATCCGGGTAATCGCCATTTCGCATGCCTTCAAACAGCCTGATGTTTTCTTCTGCATCTCTGTTCCTGTAAGGGCTGTCTTTTCCAGGATTGGTAAGAGTGCCCCTGTACTGCCTTATTTCATCGGCACTCAGGTCGCACACATATGCTTTTCCTTTTTTTATAAGGGCAACTGCTAACTCATAGAGCCGTTCAAAATAGTCAGATGCATAAAATTCTCTGTCCTGCCAGTCAAAACCCAGCCACTTTATGTCCTGCTTAATTGAATCCACATATTCAAACTCTTCCTTCACCGGGTTTGTGTCATCAAAACGCAAGTTGCATGTTCCTTTATAGTCAAGGGCAAGCCCGAAATTAATGCAGATAGCTTTTGCATGGCCTATATGAAGATAGCCGTTAGGTTCAGGTGGAAATCTTGTCTTAACTCTTCCATCATTTTTTCCTTCCAGCAGATCACTGTTTATTATGTCTCTTATAAAGTCAGATTTATCCTGAGTTATGCTGTTCACCTGATGCCCTTAAAAATAATTGTAAAATAATTGTTATTTAAATCTTTTAATGCTATATAGGAAAAAGTATCCCTGTGAATTTTTAAACATTTTAATTTATATGAA
>MWAX01000098.1 GCA_002068775.1 Actinobacteria bacterium ADurb.Bin346
GATTTGATACCCCTGTGCTGGCTCGCACAACTACAAGGATATCCCATTCAAGGTCACTTGTAAAAACAGCAGACAGGGTCGTTCCGCAAGCGAAGAAATATATTAAAAATGCCCAAAAGTATGTCATGATCCCGGCATATGCAAGAATAAGGCATGATTTGCTCCTCGAGAGATGGAAAGCCCTGGAAAGCTTATGTGAAGAAAAGAAATTTTATGATATTTATATGCCTGCAGGAACCGGTGCTGTAAAAGATATAGGAGTTATAACATCAGGAGTCGCATATCAGTACTGCCGTGAGGTATTTACACAGGTTCCTATCCTCAAGTTGAAAATGACAAACCCAATACCGGCAGAAGCAATAAAAGCTTTTGCTGCCGGAAAGAAAATGCTTCTGATAGTGGAAGAGCTTGAGCCTTACATTGAAGAGCAGGTAAGGCTTATAGGCACAGGTGCCGAGATAGCAGGTAAACAATATTTTCCTCACCAGGGTGAATTGGGGCTTGAAATTCTTGAAAAAATCCATGCCAGCCTATTTGGAACCGGTTTTTTTGCCGGAAAGGAAAGCACCCATAGGCTTGAGCTTGCTCAAAAAAACCTGCCTCCAAGGCCGCCTGTTTTGTGCGCAGGATGTCCGCACCGTCCGGTGTTTCATGCTCTTAAGAAATTAAAAGTTTCGGTCATGGGAGATATTGGCTGTTACACACTTTCAGTGCTCCCTCCTCTCTCAGCTCTGGACTCGTGCTTATGCATGGGCGCAGGCATAGGCCAGGCGCTTGGCATGGAAAAAGCAGATCCGGGACTTAAGCACAGAGTTGTTTCAGTTATAGGCGACTCGACATTTTTCCATTCAGGAATAACTCCGCTTATAGATAATGCATACAATAACGGCTCCGGGCTGATTATAATACTTGATAATGGCACCACTGCAATGACGGGCCATCAGGCGCATCCAGGTGTCGGCAGGACGCTGATGGGCGAGCCTGCACGCAAAATGCTGCCCGAAGATTTTGCCAGAGCTGCCGGAATAAAGAACATTAAAACGGTCGACCCCTATGACCGCGCAGAGCTTGAAAAAGTGCTTAAAGAAGAGCTGGGGAAAAAGGAGCTCTCAGTAGTTGTCTGCCGCAGGATATGCGTGCTCCTGGAAAAAAGGAAAGGGCGAGGCAGCATTTATATCGATGAAGCGGACTGCATAAAATGCGGTGCCTGCATGAAGTTCGGCTGTCCGGCAATAGAGCTAAAAGAGGAAAAATACACTATTAATAGCCTGCTGTGTGCTGAATGTAAAAGTTGTATACCCGTGTGCAGGAGCAAAGCAATAAAAGAGAAGTAGCGCAGTAACTTCATTAAAATATTAAAAAATAAAACAATTAATGACTAATAACGACAATAATAACAAGAATTACAAGCAGGCATGCAAAGCTGCTTTTAAAAAAGCGGAAAGTTCATTGAAAAATGGAGAAATAATATCCGTGTTTTTTGCAGGAGTAGGAGGGCAGGGCATAATACTTGCAACGACTATTCTTGCCAATACAGTCATAAATGCCGGTTATGATGTCAAAGTAAGTGAAGTCCACGGCATGGCCCAGCGCGGCGGAAGCGTGGAAGGCAGTGTAAGGTTCGGCAGGCAAGTATATTCTCCTACTATAAACAAAGCAGATTTTATAATTGCGCTCGAAAAACTCGAGGCGCTGCGCAGTCTGTCAAAGCTATCTGCGGAGGGGTACCTTATAGTCAATGATTATGAAATATATCCCTCTACAGTTTTTTCAAAAGAAACTTTTTATCCGGAGGATATAGAAGACAGAATCGCCAGCGTCACTAATAATTTTTTCATCGTTGAAGCCGTTAAAATCGCCAGGGAACTGAAGGAAATACGCACTTCAAACGTTGTTCTGCTGGGTATTTTCTCGAATTTTCTTCCTTTCAATAATGAATGCTGGCTCGAGTCTATCAGGCAAAGCGTTCCTGCTAAAGCCGTGAATTTGAATATGGAAGCATTCAGCAGAGGAAAATTTCTTTTATAAAACCTTTTAAACTGGAGGAAAAATGCCTGTACAGCAACTTACAGTATTTTTGGAAAACCAGACCGGCAGGCTTGCCGAGGTTACAAGGATATTAAAGGAAGCAGACATCAATCTCAAAGGGTTTTCAACCACAGAGGCAAGAGATTACGGGATCTTAAGACTTATTGTTTCCAATACAGAAACCGCAAGAATGAAATTGAAAGAAGCAGGGTTTACCACACATATTGCAGATGCTATCTGCATTAAAGTCGAGGATAAACCTGGAGAGCTTTACAAGATACTTGAACTTCTTGCAGGAGAAAAAATAAATATAGACTATATTTATGTAATTGCAGATACCAGGCTGGTCCTGAGTGTCAGTGATATAGAAAAAACAGAGAGCATTCTTAAAAAAAATGGGGCTGCTCTCTGCTGAGAATCGAAGCTGATAATCAAACCTGATAACCGAACCTGTAAATTTAGCCTCTGATTTAGCTTATAACTTAGCTGTGAACATGGGGCTTTAATAAATAAAAAAAGATAAAAAAAGGGGGTTAGGCATGCTGGGTTTTGCCGGTGTTTCGGTTTTTCTGGCTTACTTGTTCTGTATTCTTGCAACAATCGTATGCATAATATACGGCGCGGTTATGTGGAATAAAGATAAGTAACAAAACCGGCAGGTTTATATGGACGCCTGCCAGTATCATAAGTCTGTATGTTTTACAAAAATAAATGCTTTAGCTTTAAGAGCATTTTTATGCAACTTGAAAGGGGGGTTTTGTGAATTTAACGGTTTTTATTATTGTTCTTGTTATTTACCTGATAGCAACTATTCTTCTCGGCTATCTTGGCTGGAGACGTACAAAAAACGCATCTGACTACATGGTTGGCGGCAGACGTACGCATCCTTATGTAATGGCCATTTCTTATGGCGCAACCTTTATTTCCACGTCTGCAATTGTAGGTTTTGGAGGCCAGGCAGCAAACCTCGGAATGGGCCTTTTATGGCTTGCTTTTCTTAATATACTGCTCGGCATACTTATTGCTTTTATATTTTTTGGCAAAAAGACAAGGCTTATCGGCCACAATCTTGATGCCCATACTTTCCCGGAACTGCTCGGTAAAAGATATGGCTCAAGGGCGATCCAGAGAATAGGCGGGCTGGTGGTCTTTGTCTTCATGCCGATGTACACAGGCGCAGTGCTTATTGGAGCAGCAAGATTTATTGAGAAATCCCTTCAAATACAGTTTGTGTGGGCACTTCTTATTTATACAGTGATAATTGCTGCTTATGTTTTTGCCGGCGGCATCAAAGGTGTCATGTACACTGATACTCTCCAGGGCACTATAATGCTTGGCGGGATGGCTGCTTTACTGATACTGACCTATGTAAAACTCGGAGGATTTATAAGCGCACACCAGGCACTTACCGACCTTGCAGCAAAAATGCCGGAAGCGCTTGTAAAAGGCGGCGGACAGGGATGGACGACAATGCCTGTGCTTGGCTCTCCAATCTGGTGGACCATTGTGTCTGCAGTAGTGCTGGGTGTGGGGATAGGCGTACTTGCTCAGCCTCAGCTTGCAGTGAGGTTCATGATGGTCAAAAGCAACAGGGAGCTGAACAGAGGGGTATTAATCGGCGGTATTTTCATCCTCATGATGACAGGCGTTGCTTTTGTAGTTGGCGGGCTTTCAAACGTATATTTCTTCAGGGAAGCAGGTAAAATAGCTGTCGAAGTTGTTGAGAAGGGCAATGTTGACCTGATAATCCCGGCATATATAAATGCGGCGATGCCTCACTGGTTTGTGTATCTGTTTATGATAACCCTGCTTGCAGCAGCAATGTCTACCAGCAGCGGCCAGCTTCACGCAATGGGCACTGCATTTGGAAGGGACATATTCAGCAGGTCAAGGTATACTGCTGATTATAAAGAAGAAAGAACAACCAGGGGAGTCATATCTTCAAGGGTAGGCGTTCTTATTGGAGTCCTCGTAAGCTTTGTACTCGGCTATTACCTGCCGGTCAGCGTAGTTGCAAGAGCAACATCACTTTTCTTTGGCATATGCGCGGCAACATTTTTACCGATGTATATACTTGGCCTATTCTGGAAAAGGGCAAACAGGGCGGGCGCTATGGCAGGGATGATAACCGGAATTGTTTCAAGCCTGTTCTGGATTTTGTTTGTCCATGAAGCAAATTCAAAAATATTTGGTATTGTAAATGCGATCAATGGGCAGACAAGCCTGCTCCCGGCTCCCTGGAAGAGCATGGATTCTATTGTCATAGCTTTTCCGCTGGCATTTATTATTACAATTATAGTCACTCTCTGTACAAAACCAATGCCCGGGGAAATGGTAGAATCTGCATTTAAAAAAGAGGTGCAGGAAGCTTAAGAGCCGCAAGGCAGTGTATTGAACAGGATTGTATAATTTTTTTGAGTAATTTCTGGTAGTTTTTTTTAAATTATTGTTGAAATATAATATATTTCTAAAAAACTGCCAGAAATGATTTTGGGGAGGTATTTTATGAGCGGCATTTACCGGGAAGAACAGTATGAGACAATGCCAAGGGAAGATTTAAGAAAACTTCAGGCACAGCGCCTGAAAAATACCCTGATAAATGTTTATGAAAATGTGAAATTTTATAAAAAACGGCTTGATGATTGCGGAGTAAACCCGTATAAATTTGAAAATCTTGAAGATATTGAAAAAATCCCCTTCACCACGAAAGATGACTTGAGGGATAATTATCCTTTCGGTCTTTTTGCAAGGCATATGAGCGATATAGTCAGGATACATTCATCTTCAGGGACCACGGGTAATCCCACAGTGGTGAGTTACACAAAAAATGATATTGCGCTCTGGGGTAACCTGATTGCAAGGGATCTGTATGGAGCCGGGGTGCGCAAAAATGACATAATTCAGAACAGTTACGGGTATGGGCTTTTCACAGGAGGACTCGGCCTTCATTATGGCGCAGAGATGCTTGGCGCAACAGTTATCCCTGTATCAGGCGGGCTGACTGAAAGACAGATAAAAATAATGAGGGATTATGGCTCCACGGTGCTTTGCTGCACGCCCTCTTACGCGCTGCATATTGCAGAAATCGGAAAAGAAAACGGACTTGATTTTAAAAACATGCCGCTTCGCATAGGAGTATTCGGAGCAGAGCCCTGGACTGAAGAGATGAGGAGCGAAATAGAAGCAAGGCTTAATATCCAGGCTATTGATATTTATGGACTCAGCGAAATAATGGGTCCGGGGGTTTCATGTGAGTGCACTGAAAAGAATGGCCTCCATGTAGCAGAAGACCATTTTTATGTTGAAATAATAGATCCCGCTACAAAAAAGCCTCTACCCTGCGGAAGCCAGGGAGAGATTGTGTTTACATCACTGACAAAAGAAGCCATGCCTCTTATCCGTTACAGCACAAGGGATCTTTCAATGCTCGATAACCATACCTGCAGCTGCGGGAGGACACACGTAAGGATGAAAAAACCCATGGGCCGGACCGATGACATGCTTATAATCAGGGGCGTCAATGTGTTCCCTTCGCAGATCGAGGAAGTGCTGATGAAAGTGAAAGAAATAGAGCCCCATTACCTTATAGTGGTGGACAGGATTAATTATATGGACACAATTGAGCTCTGGGTGGAAGTTTCAGAAGATGTGTTTGCAGAAAAAATAAATGACCTGGAGAAATTTGAATCGGCAATTGAAAATAAACTGTATGCTGTCATAGGCATAGGAATAGATGTAAAATTGAAAGAGCCCAAAACAATAATGCGCAGTGAAGGAAAGGCAAAAAGGGTTATTGATAAAAGAAAGGGCGATGTGATTTAAATGGCAACTGATTCAAAAAAAGAGATGTTCCGGGACCCTGAAATCTCTACAGCAAGCAGGGATGAAATACACAGCATACAGCTTAAAAACCTGAAAAATACTCTTAAACATTGCTATGATAAAAATGAGTTTTACAAAAAAAGGATAGATGAGTCAGGGCTTAATCCTGATAAAATCACTGATGTCAGCCAGATAAGCAAGCTTCCTTTTACATCAAAAGATGACCTGCGCGACAATTACCCATTTGGTCTTTTCTGCACACAGCTTAGCCAGGTTGTAAGGATACATGCCTCATCCGGCACCACAGGAAATCCAACAGTGGTGGGCTATACAAGTGAAGACCTTGATGTATGGGCAGCATGCCTTGCAAGAATCATGTATGACACCGGAGTAAGAAAAGAAGATATAGTCCAGGTCAGCCACACTTTTGGCCTTTTCACTGGAGGTTTCGGTTTTCAGTATGCTGCGGAAAAGCTCGGCGCCCTTGTTGTGCCGATTTCCGGGGGCAATACTGAAAGGCAGCTCAAAATAATGGCAGATTTTAAAACCACTGTGCTGGCAAATACCCCCTCTTATACCCTTTATATGGCTGAAGTTGCTGAAAAGGAAGGAGTGGATTTTTCAAAGCTTCATTTAAAACTGGGCTTTCTTGGCGCTGAGCCCTGGACAGAGCCAATGCGCAGTGAAATAGAAAAACGCCTGCACATGAAAGCATTAAACAGTTACGGCCTCAGCGAGGTAATAGGTCCCGGCGTGTCCTGTGAATGCCTCGTGCAGGACGGCCTGCATATAAATGAAGATCATTTTCTTGCCGAAATAATCGATCCGGACACAGACAAAGTCCTGCCCTATGGCAATAAAGGAGAGCTTGTGTTTACCTCACTGACCAAAAAAGCATTTCCGGTGATAAGGTACAGGACAAAAGATATTTCATTCATCTATGAAGATAAATGCGCATGCGGAAAAACTTTTTTGAAAATGGCAAAACCCATGGGCCGCACAGACGATATGCTGATAATCAAAGGGGTAAATGTATTTCCTTCACAGATAGAAGAAGTGCTCATGAAAGTGAAAGACCTTGAGCCTCATTACCTGATTGTCTTAACAAAGGAAAACTTTATGGATAAGATAGAAGTCTGGGTGGAAGTATCTGAAGGGATTTTCCATGAAAAACTTATGGACCTTGAGTTCTTTGAGAAATCTATTGAGGATAAACTATATTCAGCAATAGGTCTTCATATAAAGGTGAGCCTTAAGGAGCCAAAAACAATTGCCAGAAGTGAGGGGAAAGCCAGAAGAGTATGGGACAGAAGACAGGAATCAAATTAAGCATTGAAGTCTCTGAGGCAAAAAATATCATCCTGAAGGAATTAAAATATCTTTCCGGGTTTTACCCTTATAATATAAAAAGGTTTTTTGATTTGCGGATGCTGCATGCTGCAAATATCATGGCATTTCATGACGAGAACATCAGGTTTTCAGATGATTTCAGCTACAGGCTCGCTAACCTTATTGCAGGTATCGAGCTCCTTGCAACGGGAGTAAACTTTCACAGCTTTAATACAGATGATTTTGTGATGCTTGCAGAAGACATTAAAATTAGAGCCAGCAGGAAATATAACTCTGTAAAATATAAATCACAAAGTGAAAAGAATTATACAATCGACCTTTTATATGGCGATATCTTTTATTCGAGGTCAGTGATATATCTCCTTGAGTACGGTGATTATCATATTTTTGAAAGCATCCTTGAATCTCTTAAATCAGTGCATAAAAACAGGCTGCTTCTTCACCAGAAACTTGTCGAAACAGTAAATAATATTAAGCTGCAGACAAAAATGATTGATTTAGAAGTTAGAATAGAAGAGATTATAGAAGAGTGTGATTTATCAATACTCGGAGTGAACTCACTGCTCAAGACATCTTTTTTAACGGGGTGGGGATTTTTTGGAAACAGTGAAACAGCCTTACCTTATAAAATTATTAATGATTTTCTTAATATAAAAGCATATAAGGACCTTTCACTCTTTTTTGCAAGCCTGCCTCCTGACTATTATTTTCTGAAAAAAATAAAATATATTGACAATAAGGTTAATTTATTAAAATCAAGGCTGTATGAAAATATATCTGATGTAAAGCCCGGCTGGCTGAAGGACAACCTTAAAAAACTTGCAAAATTATATTTTTAAAAAAGTTTTTCCCTTAATTTTAGATTAAGGTGAATCATTTTTATTACTCTGTAAAACCCTGCCGGATTTATAAAATTTTTCCATAAATATCATTAAAATAATCATAATCACAGTGATTATTGAGAAAATAAATACCAGTTCCATACCCTTATTCAGGCTGAATTTATTAAAAACAAGACCTATCAGCCAGGGTGATATCACGCCCCCTATATTACCGGACGTTATTAAAAGCGGTAAAATAGTTTTACTGGAATCCGGGAAAAAATAAATAGTTGCTGATAAAAGAAGCGGCCATATGCCTCCTATTATTATTCCTGTTAATGCCAGACACAATATTATTGCGATGTTACTTGAAAATGATGCAGCCAGCTTGAAAGATATCACCGCCAGAGTCGAAAGTAACAGCAGAAGATATGTCGCCTTTATTTTTATGGAAATCAGTCCGACCAGCAGCCTTCCTGCTGCCATTGTGAGCCAGAAAAATGCAATTGCGTTTCCAGCTATGAACACGGAAAAATTTCTGTCAAGACGAAGAAAAGTAGGAATCCAGGAATTTATGCCTGACTCGAAAGCTACATAAAAAAATAAAGCAGAAAAAATTGCTGCAATAAGGATTACTGCTTTTTTATTTTTCCACCCGGCTTTTTGTTTACTGCCGGTGTAGGAATCAGTTTTAGGTATGTTGTGCGGTATCTTTATAAACATAAGAAGTATAAAGTTTATAAACCCGAGTATTGCCATGACAGTAAAAGACATGGATAGGGCAATCCCATACTTTGTAAACAGCGAAATCAGCATTGGGCCGGCAAATGCTCCGAAGCTGAAAAAAGCCTGTAAGATCAGTATTAACCTGCTTTTCATGGCTCTGCCTGATTCTGCAACGAGGACTGTGCCATTCGCTTCAATTAAGCCTATGGAAAGTCCTGTTAAAATAGCTGATATTAAAAGCGAAATAAAGTTTTTTGAATAAGCCATTAAAAGGTTTGACGCCGGCATCAGTAAATAAATTAAAGGGAATAATTTATTCCTTATATTAAATCTTCCTAAAAAAGTGGTGATAAAGGCCCCTGAAATAGCGCCTATAGATATTGAAGAGAAAAAATAGCCCATGAGACCCGTAGCAACTCCTGCGCGGGCGCTGAGCTCAATGAGCACCGGACCTGCAATTACATAATTTGCGCCAATTAGAAAAAAGGCATAAAAAAGACTGATATTAAGCAGCAATATGTTTAATGAAGCTCTGTTTTTATTCAATATCTCTTTCCTGTTCTGATAATATGTGCTTGCATTTGCATCAATATACTAAAAAAACAAAAAAAATACCTGCAAAAAGTGCAGTTTTTGCAAAAAAAATGTTATTAATTTATCATATCCATTTTGAAGTCAATATATTGCAGGGTGGCCTCACGTATATTGCTTCTATTTATAGTCAGCAGATTTTATTTTTTGTTTTTATAAATTATTGTTTGTGCGTCTGGAAAGTTTTTACATGGCGGGTTTCAAAACAGATCTCATACTGCTTCATGCACCAAGTGTGTATGATTTCAGAAAAAAAAGCATAATGTTCGGGCCGGTGAGCGACCTTGTGCCTTCCTCTCCCATATTTGAAATGTACCCTATCGGTTTTATGACAATTGCAAATTATTTGTCTAAAAGGGGCATTTCTGTAAGGATTATAAATATTGCTTACAGGATGTTTCATGAGCCGGATCTTGATGTCGAGCTTTTCATAAAAAAACTGAATGCCGTTGCATTCGGTATAGACCTTCACTGGCTGCCCCATTGCCAGGGCTCAACTGAGCTTGCAAAGATAGTGAAAAAATATCATCCATGCTCCCCTGTAATTTTTGGGGGTTTTTCTTCATCTTATTTTTACAGGGAGCTTATAGATTTTTATCAGGTGGATTATATACTCAGGGGAGACTCCACCGAGGAGCCGCTTTTTCAGCTTATTAAATGCTTAAAATCCACTGATTGCGGCAGAGATAATTTTAAATCCGCAACTGTAACAACTGAAGCTACTGAAGCAAATGCAGCAAATGCTGCAACTGTGACTACTTTGGCAAATACAGCAAATGCGGCTGCTGCGACGTTAGAGTCAGCCGAGACAGCAGAGCCGGTCGTGCCGGCCGATTCCAGTGAATCTTTTTATAACAGGTTAAGAAGCATCCCCAATCTTGTATACAAAAAAAACGGGCAGGTATTCACAAACCCCATCAACTGCATATCTACTAACCTTGAAGAGATAGATTTTGATTATCGCATCATGTTTAAGCAGGTTATAAAATACAGGG